>JAVEDQ010000284.1 GCA_030840885.1 Frankiaceae bacterium | reverse complement strand
CAGCCAGCGAACGGAAGATCGCGGCGGCGACGCCCGGCTTGTCCGGACAGCCCGCGATGGTCACCTTCGCCTCGCTGCGGTCGTGCGCGACGCCCCGGATGATCGCCTGCTCCACGTCGTTCTCCTTCTCTGATGCTTGGACGGGCGCCGGGATGTCCTGCACGAGCGTGCCCGGCTTGCCACTGAACGACGAGCGCACGTGCACCGGCACGTCGTACCGGCGCGCGTACTCGACGCAACGGAGCATCAGTACCTTCGCGCCGCTGGCGGCCAGCTCGAGCATCTCCTCGTAGCTGATGATCTCGATCTTCTTCGCGTTGCGGACGATGCGGGGGTCGGCCGTGAAGACACCGTCGACGTCGGTGTAGATCTCGCAGACCGACGCGTCGAGGGCAGCCGCGAGGGCGACGGCGGTGGTGTCGGACCCGCCCCGCCCGAGCGTGGTGATGTCCTTGGTGTCCTGGCTGACGCCCTGGAAGCCGGCGACGATCGCGATGGCGCCCTCGTCGAGCGCACCGCGGATCCGCCCCGGGGTGACGTCGATGATCCGCGCCCGGCCGTGGCTGGAGTCGGTGATGACCCCGGCCTGCGAGCCGGTGAACGACCGGGCCTCCGCCCCGAGGTTCTCGATCGCCATCGCCAGCACGGCCATCGAGATCCGCTCACCGGCGGTCAGCAGCATGTCGAGTTCGCGGGGAGGCGGGACGGGCGTGACCTGCTGGGCGAGCTCGAGCAGCTCGTCGGTGGTGTCGCCCATCGCGGACACGACCACGACCACGTCGTTGCCGGCCTTGCGCGTCGCGACGATGCGTTCGGCCACACGCTTGACGCGCTCGGCGTTCTCCACAGAGCTGCCGCCGTACTTCTGGACCACGAGGGGCTGCCGTTCCCGCGCCTCCGGCAGCACCTCCCGAGCCGCCGAGCGGGCAGGTTCGAGCGCACCACTGTTCGACACCACGACCTCCACAGGCAGGATTCTCCCATGTCTGTACGCACACCGGCCGGGACGCGGCCATGAGCGAGAACACCGCCCTGGTCGCCGGCGGAGCCGGAGCGGTCGGCGAGGGCATCGTCTCGCGCTTCCTCGCCGCGGGATGGCGGGTCGTGGTGCCGTCCCGCTCGCAGGCGCGGCTGGACGCCCAGCGCGACCGACTCGGCAGCCAGGAGAACCTGATCGGCCTGGTCGGCGACGTCGGCACCGCACCCGGCGCGGCTGCCTTCCGGGACGCACTGCGGGCTCAGGGCGTGCGGCTGCAGGCCGTCGTGGCGAGCATCGGAGGCTGGCGTTCCGGCCCGCTGCTGGTGGATACGCCTCTGGAGGACTGGCAGTCGGTGCTGTCAGGCAACCTGACGAGCCACCTCGTACTGGCCCAGACCTTCCTGCCGCAGCTGCCGCCGGGTGGTGCCTACACGGTGCTCGTCGGCGACTCCGCCGAGGCGCCGGTGCGCGGGGCCGGCCCGGTGTCGGTGGCGTCGTCAGCGGTGCTGATGCTGGCTCGCGCGCTGGCGCTGGAGAGCGCCGGCAAGGGCGTCCGCGTCAACTCGCTCGTCCTCGGCCCGGTCAACACGCGGCGGACCTCGGGCCGCTACGACTGGGTGACCGCCGAGGAGGTCGGCGACACCGCGGCGTGGCTGAGCTCCCCCGCCGGGCGAGGAGTCTCGGGCGCCGTGCTGCACATGCTCAACCGACCGTCGGTCTGACCGCGGCTCGTCCGTCCCGGGCTCGTCCCGGCCGGAGCGCCGCCGCCGTACGGCCGCCACCCCCGCGCCCCCGGCCAGGCCCCCAAGCACCGCCGCACCGCCGATGACGGCGGCGGCCGGGCGGTCCGAAGGCGCGGGCGGTGCGGCGGGCCGGGTGAGTGTCACCTGGTCGAGAACTGCACCGTCGTCTGCGCGGACGACGAGTCGCAAGCTGGCGTGGACCCCCGGCCGGGGCGGCGTCACGCGGGCGGTGTGGAAGCTGTAGCGCAAGGATCGTACGGCGGAGAACTGCGCGGTCTCGCGCTCGGCCCGTCCGTCCGGGCGTACGAGCGTCGGTCGATCCGGCGCGAAACTGTGCGCGGCGGTCGCGCCGCCACCTCCGACGACCAGGTAGCTCGTGCCCTGGCGGGAGTCGACCGTCGCCCCCGGCGGCGCGGCGACCACCGGTACCCCTCGGCGCAGCGGGTGCGAGCGCTCGAAGGCATGGTTGTGGCCGGAAAGGACGAGGTCGACGCCATGCCGGTCGAACAGCGGCGTCCAGTTGTCCCGCACACCGCTGTCGGAGCCGTGGCTGTCCGCGGAGCTGAACCCGCAATGGTGCATCGTCACGACCAGAAAGCTGATACTCGGGTCCTGGCGGTACCGGGCGAGGACGTCGTCAAGCCAGCGGGTCTGCTCGCCGCCGGAGTAACCACGGTTGGCAGGGATCTCGTTGCTGACGTCGTTGCTGTCGACCTGCACGAAGGCGGCAGCCCCCCCGCGGAAGTGATGCGTCGCTGGGCACGCTGTGGCTCCGTTGTCGGGACGGACGAAGCGGGCGAGGTACCCGTCGTAGCGCTGTGGTCCTTGGCCGGGCTCCATCTCGTGGTTGCCGACGGCGTTCATCCACGGGATCTCGGAGGAGACCCGGTTGATCATCCGCAGCCACTGGTCCCAGACGACGGGGTGGACCTGGTCGTCGGGGTGCCCGGCTCCACTGGCATCGGCGTAGCAGAGGTCGCCGGAGACGAGGTGGAAGGCCGGGCTGATCGTCTGGATCTGCCGGAGGATGGCCCGCGCGGTGTCGGAGGTGCCCTCGTCGCCGAAAGCGGTGAAGGTGTAGGCCCCCGGTTGCTGCGCGAGCGTGGCGAAGCGGCCGTCGCCCCGGCGGCGGCCGTCGAGTTCGACGGCGTAGCGGTAGGAGGTGCCCGGCCTCAGTTCGGGAACGGTCACCTGGCCGTAGCGGGTGCCGACGCCGGTGACGCCGTGCGTATCCACGTCGATCGGGCGCTCGAGTCGGCCGTCGACGAGGCCGACGAGCAGCCGGGCGCGTTGCACGCCACCCGGGAGTGACAGTCCGAGGCCGACGGTGGTGGTCGGGTCCGCTCCCCAGCTCAGCCTGCGCGGCCCCAGGGGTTCGTCAGCCGACGCCGTCGACGGCCGCAGCAGCAGCAACGGGCCGACTGCTGCCCCGCCACGCAGCAAGCTGCGGCGGGAGAGACGCCGCTCGAACAACTCCGCCATCGACGGTCCAGGCATCGCGGGCACTATGCCCATCCTCGGATGTGTAGGCGGCCGCATCGGGATGGCAGGGAGGTGGAGACACGCGAATTAGCAGCGGACGCCTGCACACTCAGCGGGGGAGCAGGCGGACGACCAGCACTGACATCGTGAGCGCCGCCCCGACCTCGATCGGGAAGCGGTTCAGCTGCTCCCGCTGGATGCGCTTGTGGAACCGGTCGAAGGCCGGTGGCCACGGGCTGCGGCCGACGAAGTGCTCGCCGAGCTTGTCGGTGTCGGGCAGGCAGGCGCCGAGGATCCCGGCTAGCACCGGCAGCCGGCGTTCCGGCGTCGCCGCGAACGTGCAGCCCGCGATCGCGAGCAGCCCGAGCAGGCCGTCCTTCCTGGCCGTCGGGAGGTGCAGCGGGGCGCCGCCTCCGCCGTAGTGCGGCAGGTTGTCCATCACGAGGTGGGAGACGAAGCCGACGGCGACGGCCGGAACCGGCGGGAGAGCGTCGCCGATCAGGGCGCCGGCGAGGACGTGGTTGGTGATGAACACACCGCTCATGCTGCCCGGTCGAGCTGTGAGTACGGGCGTCAGCCCACCCGCTTTCCCCGCGAGCCGTAGAGATCTTGGTGCGTCTCACCAGCGGGTTCACGCCCAAGATCTCTACGAAACGGGGGTGTGGGGCGGGCGGGGTCAGGGGAAGGGGACGCGGCCCAACAGGTGCATCATCGTCAGCCCGACCAGCAGGGCGCACTCGCCAGCGAGTGCTATCGCGAGCAGCTCAGGCCGGGCCTTGCCCCGGAGGTAAGCGGCCAGGCCGAGCAGCAGGGGGAAGCCGGCGGCCAGGAAGCGCGGCTTCGCCATGAGCGCGGAGTTGATCGCCGGGAGGCCGATGACGACGACCGTGTAGATCGTCAGCAGGGCCGGCGGTGGGCGCCGCACGAAGAAGAACCCGAGGACCAGCAGGAGCACGGTGCCGGTCCCCACGACGATCGAGAGCCCGAACAACGGGTCCCCGGTGCCGTTGGTCGACAGCGCCGAGGAGACCGTGGTGGCGAAGGACCACCCCCCGTCGAGGTGGTTGCCGAACATCTTCTCGGCCTCGTGCCAGGCCAGCGGCGAACCGGTGTGGGCCCAGGTGTAGGCCGCGAAGGCGAGCAGGCCCAGCGGAGCCAGGGCGAGGGCGAGCAGGGCGCGCCACTCGCGCCGACGGACCACCGCGATCAGCACGGCGTAGGCGAGCGCGGCGCACACGGCCACCGCTACCGGGGGACGGGTGGCGCCGGCGAGCGCCGCGAGGACGCCGGCCAGCGCCCACCGGTGCCGCATCAGGGCGAGCAGGGTGCCGGCAGCCAGACACAGGGCCAACGGCTCGCTGTAGAGCGAGGAGAAGACGTTGGTGCCGGGGAAGAACACGAACAGCAGGACGCCGAGGTCGGCGGTCCGCGCGTCGCTCACCTCGGCGAAGATCCGGCGCGCGAGTACCGCGAGCACCCCGCCGAACACGAAGTTCAGCAGGTAGCCGGCGAGCAGCAGGTTGCCGCCGAGCAGTCCACCGACAGCGCGGATCGTCAGCGGCCAGAGCGGGAAGAAGGCGAGCGGGCTGTAGTTCAGCCCCGGGGAGATCGCCTCGACGGCCGTCGGATAGCCGTGGCGGGCGATGTCCATGTACCAGAAGGAGTCCCACAGCTCGAGCCAGTTCCCGGGTTGCGCCGGTGGTGCGATGCCGAGGGCGAGGAGCACCGCGAGCGCGACCAGGATGCGTGAGCCGAGGTAGAGCAGCAGCGTCCGCAGCACCCAGCGGGGGATCCGCGGGCGAGGCTGGGCGTGGGCCTGGGTCGGCTCGGCGGGTGCCTCGGGGCGGGTCTCGACCGCGCCATCTTCGGTGCGATCCAGCGTCTCCGCGTCGAGGGACAAGCCGGCCCGCCTCCGTCACGTTCGGTGGCCACGTCGGCGGCCGTACTGGCTCCGTTCCTGGCCCGCGCGCGTCAGGACAAACCGGAGATAGCTGAACGTAGCTGAACCGCGGCCCGTCCTGTCGCTCCGGTGCCCCGCCTTCTCGGGGGCGTGTCGCCTCAGACGTCGAGGAGGCGACGCCCCGAGAAGGCGCGGCCGAGCGTGACCTCGTCGGCGTACTCGAGGTCGCCGCCGACGGGCAGGCCGCTCGCCAGCCGGCTGATCCGCACGCCCATCGGCTGCATCAGCCGTGAGAGGTAGGTGGCGGTCGCCTCGCCCTCGAGGTTGGGGTCGGTCGCGAGGATGACCTCCTGCACGACGCCGTCCGCCAACCGGAGGAGCAGCTCCCGAATGCGCAGGTCGTCCGGGCCGACCCCGTCGATCGGGCTGATGGCGCCGCCGAGCACGTGGTAGCGGCCGCGGAACTCCCGCGTGCGCTCCACGGCCACGACGTCCTTGGGCTCCTCGACGACGCAGATGACCGATTCGTCGCGGCGCGGGTCGGCGCAGATCCTGCAGGTCTCTTCCTGGGTGACGTTGCCGCAGACACGGCAGAACCGCACCTTGTCCTTCACCTCGGTCAGTGCAGTCGCGAGCCGGCGGACGTCAACCGGGTCGGCGGCCAGCAGGTGGAAGGCGATCCGCTGGGCGCTCTTCGGCCCGATGCCGGGCAGCTGACCGAGCTCGTCGATCAGGTCCTGGACCGCACCTTCGTACACGCCGGACTCAGAAGGGCAGGCCCGAGAGGCCGCCGAGGCCGCCCCCCGCGCCGCCTGCGAGGGGACCGAGCTTCTGCTCCTGCAGGGCCGAGGCGTTGGTGTTGGCGTCCCGCACGGCGGCGACAACGAGGTCCGCCAGCGTCTCGACGTCGTCGGGGTCGACGGCCTGCGGGTCGAGGACGAGCGCGACGAGCTCACCGGCACCGGTGACCGTGGCCTTGACCAGACCACCGCCGGCGGAGCCCTCGACCTGTGTCTCTGCGAGCTCGGCCTGCGCGGACTCGAGCTGGGCCTGCATCTGCGCGGCCTTCTTCATCAGCTGCTGCATGTTCGGCTGGGCGCCGGGCGGCGGCCCCCCGCGACGAGACGGTGGCATGTCGCCAGGCTACGTCCGGTGGTTGCCCGTCCGGCATCGAACGCGCCGGTTCAGCCGCGCCGGTCAGCCCGCGTCGCGCTCGTCGATGACCTGGGCGCCGAGCCCGTGGCGGAGCAGGGCGACGGGGTCGTGGGCACCGCCCGAACCGGCCTCCGGCATGTCCTCGTCGTCGGCACTGGGCAGGTCGGCCGGAGGAGGCGGGGGCGGCGACCCCGACGGGGAACCACCCGAGGACGAGTGCGGCGGGCCCGAGGCCTCCGGACCGGGCCCTCCCGGTCGTGCGACCTGCCCCGTGATGCGCCAGCTGCCGCCGAGCAGCTCGGTGAGCACCTCGCGGAGCACCCAGTCGACGTCCTGCGAGCGCTGGAAGGCGCCGAGCATCGCCGCGCTGAACGAAAGGACCAGCTCGTTGTCGCGGACGTCGGTGACCTCCGCGGTCATGAGGATCGCATGCGGGGTGCGGCGGCGGCGCGAGACCGACTGCAGGATCTCGCTCCAGATCCGGCGGACGGCGGCGGCGTCGACGGCTCCCGCCGGGGCAGCGGCGACCGGTGCCGGTGCGGGCGCTTCGGCCTGGGTTGGCGGTGCGACCGCAGGTGGTGGGGCCGGCGGTGGCTGAGTAGGTGCCGCATCGATCGGCTCGGGGTCCCAGCCCGGCTCGTGGGCGCGGGCCGGAGCCGGCTGGGCCGGACGCTGTGCCGGGGGCCGCTCCACCGGGGGTGCGGGGGCAGGTGCAGGAGCTTGTTCGCGTGCTGGCCGACCCGGCTGGGCTGACTGGGCTGACTGGGCTGACCGGGCCGGCGCCTGGGCGGCGGCGGCCGGAGCAGTCGGTGCGGTGCCGGGCACCGCACCCTCGGCCGGGTCCCGGACGGGTGCGGCGGCCGGAACCGGTTCCACGTCACCGGTCACGGCCAGCCGCCGCTCCAACCGGGCGAGACGCACCTGCAACGAGGACGGGTCGTCGAAGGCCGACGGCAGCAGGGCGCGGGCGAGCGTCAGCTCGAGCAGCAGGCGGGCGCTCGTCGTGCCGCGCATCTCCAGCAGACCGGCGTGGACGACATCGGCGGTGCGCGAGAGCTCGGCTGCGCCCATCCGCCCGCTCTGCGAGCGCATCCGCTCGATCTGGTCCGGGGCGTGCAGCGGCAGCAGCCCGCGGCCGGGCGCATCCGGCACAGCGTCGAGGACGACCAGGTCGCGGAGCCGTTCGAGCAGGTCTGCGGAGAACCGGCGAGGGTCGTGGCCGGTGCCCACCACCCGCTCGACGACCGAGAACAGGGTGGCGCCGTCCCGGGCGGCCAGGGCATCGACGGCGTCGTCGAGCAGGACGCCGTCGGTGACCCCGAGCAGTGCCGCGGCCCGGTCGTGGGTGAGGCCGGAAGGCCCGGCACCGGCGAGGAGCTGGTCGAGCACCGACAGGCTGTCGCGGACCGACCCGGCACCGGCCCGGACGACCAGCGGCAGGACGGAGTCCTCGACGGGCACGCCCTCCTGCCCGGCGATCCACGCCAGGTGGTCGCGCAGCACGGCCGGCGGCACCAGCCGGAAGGCGTAGTGGTGCGTGCGCGAGCGGATGGTCTGCAGCACGCGGTCCGGCTCCGTCGTCGCGAACACGAACTTCAGGTGCGGCGGCGGTTCCTCGACGAGCTTGAGCAGCGCATTGAAGGCGTCCTTGGTGACCTGGTGCGCCTCGTCGACGATGTAGACCTTGAACCGCGCCGAGGCCGGCGTGAAGACGGCCCGCTCGCGCAGGTCGCGGGCGTCGTCGACGCCGCCGTGGCTCGCGGCGTCGATCTCGATGACGTCCATCGACGAGCCGTTGCGGATCGAGACGCACTGGTCGCAGACGCCGCACGGGTCCGGCGTCGGGCCGTTCACACAGTTCAGCGACGCGGCGAGGATGCGGGCACTCGACGTCTTGCCGCAGCCTCGGGGGCCGCTGAACAGGTAGGCGTGGTGCAGGCGACCGCTCGAGAGGGCGGCCCGCAGCGCGTCGGTGACGTGTTCCTGGCCGACGAGGGTGGCGAACGTCGAGGGCCGGTAGCGGTTGTAGAGCGCTTGGCTCACGCGGACCTCCCTCCGACTGCTGCCGTCCACTTCGGCCGCCCATCATTCAGCGGAGCCGTACCGGGACGTGAAGGGACCCCCCGCGCACCCGCCAGAGCCCACTTACCCTTGCTGCCTTCCAGCCCTGGGGGAGTTCGCGGGATGACGCCGCGCGGAGGGTCGGGCGCAACTGTACCGCCCGCCGGGCCCGGTCCCCTCGGTCACCCACAGCGTCACCTACAGGGTCACCTGTGGAGCGATGCGCGCCGCCACGGGATAGCCTCGTCGGCGGAGGATTCGCCTAGTGGCCTAGGGCGCACGCTTGGAAAGCGTGTTGGGGGCAACCCCTCGCGAGTTCGAATCTCGCATCCTCCGCCGAACGCTCGTCCCGCTGCCCGGGAGGCTGCCTCCTCGCGCCGGGCTCGCCCGCCCGGGCCCCGGAGGTTGCCGACCATGCCGTCCGCCGCGACCACCGGCCGCCTCGCCGTCGGGTGCTTCGTGGCGGCCATCGGGCTGCAGGTCGTCGTCGGCCAGCTGGGTCCCAGCGTTGCGGTGCCGCCGGTCTCCGCGTCGCTGGACGGCGCGGCGCCGGCCGACCCCTATCTCGTCACCGCGCTGCTCGCCGTCGCGCTGACGCTCGGTGCCGTCGGCGTCGGAGCGGCACTCGTCGCCCTGGGCCGGGGCTGGCAGCCACCGGTGCGGCGGCTGCTGGCGGGTGCGGCGCTCGCGGTGCTCGTGCTGCTCGTCGGGCCGCCGCTGGGCACCGCCGACCTGGGTGGCTACGCGGCCTACGGCCGGATGGCGGTGCTCGGCCATGACCCGTACACGACCACGCCGGCACAACTCTCGGGCGACCCCGTCGTCGACGCCGCCGAACCACCCTGGCGCGAGATCCGCTCCATCTACGGTCCGCTGGCCACGGCCGAGTTCCACCTCGCCGCGGATCTCGGCGGCGATTCGCGCGCGGAGGTGCTGCGCCTGCTGCAGATCACCTCCGGCGTGGCCTTCGTGGCGACGGGTCTGCTGCTCGACCGGCTCGTCGCCCGCCGCTCCCGACAGGACCCAGCCGCGGCCCGTCGCCGGGCCGCGGTGCTGTGGTCCGCGAATCCCCTGCTGCTGCACCAGCTCGTCGCGGGCGCGCACCTCGACGCGCAGCTGGCGCTGCTCGTCCTCGGCGCCGTCGCGGTGGCCACCGGCCGCTACCGACGACGGGTCGGGGGCGCCCTGGTGACGGGTGCACTGCTCGGTCTCGCGGGCCTGGTGAAGGCGACCGCGGCTGCGCCGGCTGCCGGGCTCGTCGTGGGCCAGCTGCTGGACGGCAACTCGGGTCGGCGGGCTCGCGGCCGCCTGGCGGCGCTGCTGCTGGCGGGGGGCGGCGTCGCCGCGGCGGGGTACCTGGCGGTCGGCGGCCGCACCGCGCTCGTCCCGACCCGCGAGGCCAGCCGCATGGTGTCGCGGGGGACCCCCTGGCGCTTCGTCGCGTCCGGCCTCGAGCGCCTGGTGGACCAGGACGTCGCCCGTTCGCTCGTGGGGCTGCTCGCGCTCGGCGTGGCGGTGGCGCTGGCCATTGCCGTGTTCCAGGCGCTCGCTCCCGCCCGCGAGAGGACCGGCACCGACGTCGGCACTGACACTGACGCCGGAACCGGCACCGCCGTTGGCCGGGTCGTGGCCTCCGTGCTCGCTGCCACGACGGCCTGGCTCGTCGTGGCGCCCTATGCCCTGCCCTGGTATGACGCGGTGGCCTGGGCGCTGCTGCCGCTGGCGATGACCGCCGGGTGCCGGACCGTGCCCCTCCGTCGCCTCGAGATGCTGCTACTCGTCCACACCGCCTGTCTGTCGGGGGCCTACCTGCCAGGGCGGATCGTCGGGCTCCCCGACGGCCTCGCCACGGCGCAGGACGTGGTGCGGGGCGGAGCGGCCCCTGTGGTGGTGCTGGTGGTGGCGATCGGGCTCGTACGGCTGGGTGCCGGCCAGGGGCGGCACGTGCCCGTCGTCCAGATGCCGACGGGTCAGCGGTCCGAGTCCTGACGCCGGTCCACGTCCCGGGCGTCGCGGATGTCGACCGTCGCGAGCCCGTCGTTGCGGCGGCGCCTGTCGCAGAGTGCGCAGCGGCCGCTGGCGGTGACCGTCGTCCAGCCGCGGTCGGGACGGAGTTCGTCCGGTCGGTAGCGGTAGCCGCAGCTGGCGAGCGGCTCGGCGACGCCTGAGTCGTCCCGGCCCACGGCGTGCACGCGCATCACACGTCG
Source organism: Frankiaceae bacterium (assembly GCA_030840885.1). Lineage (GTDB taxonomy): Bacteria > Actinomycetota > Actinomycetes > Frankiales > Frankiaceae > JAVEDQ01. Next base: position 8,772 of record JAVEDQ010000284.1, on the reverse strand, counting down.
GACGCCCCGGGCATCGGGAGGAAGCTCCTCCAACGCAGCCACCCAGGCGAGGTCGGCAGGCATCACCGGCAGTCTTAACCCGTCTGGCACCCGTCCACGCCTGTAGCGACCCGATGCGGCGTGTTTCCCGCTGGCGCCAGCTGGCGGGAGTCACTCACTAACTGGTGAGTCGGCTCCCGCCCGTCGGGCCGTACAGCTCCGCGAACCGGTCTGCGGGCACGGGCCGACCGAACAGGAAGCCCTGGCCGAGCGTGCAGCCAATGTCGATGAGCCAGCGCCGCTGCGCCTCGGTCTCGATGCCCTCCGCGACCACCGCCAGCCCGATCGCCCGCGCCAGCGACACGACGGAGGCGACGATGGCGTCGCTCGCCGGGTCCTCCATCAGCTCCGCCACGAACGACTGGTCGATCTTCAGCTCGTGCAGCGGGAAGCGCTTGAGGTAGGTGAGGCTCGAGAAGCCGGTCCCGAAGTCGTCCAGCGCGAGCCGCACGCCGAGTCGGCGCAGCGACTGCAGCTCCGTCAACGCCGCCGTGGTGTCGGCGAACAGCGCCGTCTCGGTCACCTCGAGCATCAGCCGGTGCGGCGCCATTCCGGTCTCGGCGAGCACCGACGAGACGAGCTCGACCAGCCGGGGGTCGGCCAGCTGCTGGGTCGACAGGTTGACCGCGACGACCTGTTCGCCGGGCCCACCGACGGCGCGGAACGCGGGGTCCATCGCCTGCCGGCAGGCGGTGCGCAGGACCCAGGCCCCCAGCTCCCGGATCAGCCCGGACGCCTCGGCGAGCGCGATGAACGAGTCCGGCCCGAGCAGGCCCCGTTCCGGGTGGTGCCAGCGGACCAGCGCCTCGGCGCCGACGACCCGTCCGGACGCGAGTTCCACGACCGGTTGGTAGTGCAGTTCGAGCTCGCCGCGCCGCAGCCCCGCCCGTAGGTCATTGACGACGCGGAGCCGGTCGACGCCGATCTGCTCGCCGGCGTCGGAGACCGTCTCGTAGCAGGCCCGGCCGCGGGCCTTGGCCCGGTGCATCGCCAACTCGGCGCGCTGCAGCAGGTCGTCCGGGCGTAGCGCATCGGCCCGGGTCAAGGCGACGCCGATGCTGGCGGTGACGACGACGTCGACGGGACCGGTGGGACCGGGCAGGACCATCGGCTGGGCCAGGGCCGTCAGCAACCGGTCGGCGAGCAGCGCCGCGTCCGCGTCCCCCTCGAGCTCCTCGCTGAGCACGGCGAACTCGTCGGACCCGAGCCGCGCCACCGTGTCGCCGGCCCGGACCGTCTGATTCAACCGCTGCGTGTACTGCAGCAGCAGGTCGTCGGCGCCGGCCGTTCCCACGCTGTCGTTGACGCTGTGGAACTGGTCGACGTCGAGCACCAGCAGTGAGATGAGGCCGCCGTGCCGCCGTCGGCGGGTCAACGCTCCGGCGACACGGTCGAGTAGCAGCCCTCGGTTGGGCAGCCCGGTGAGGCCGTCGTGCAGCGCGAGCCGGGCCAGCTCACCCTCGGCCCGCTTGCGCTGGGTCACGTCGCTGACCAGGACGAGCAGCCCGGGTGGCGCATCCGGCTCGGTGCTCGACAACTGCAGGGGGGTGGTCTTGATCAGCAGGTGGCGTTCCTCGCCGTCCGGCCGGGTGTAGGGCATCTCCCAGGTCGAGCCCGTCCCGGCCTGGCGCCGCCGCCGGGCGGCTTCCAGGAGGGGGGCGGCGCGGGCGTCGACGAGGTCGTCGCCGCGATGGCTGAGCAACTCCTCCCGCGTCCGCCCGCCGAGGTCCACGGCCTGCTGGTTGGCCCAGGTGATCCGGCCCGCGGCGTCGACCAGGAGGATGCCGTCCTGCGTCGTCTCCACGATGAGGCGGTAGCGCGCCTCGCTCTCGGCGAGCGCGTCCCGCGCCCGGTGCCGCTCGCTGACGTCGCGGAGGTTGCCGATCATCCCGCGGATCAGCGGGTCGTGGAGCCGGTTGCGCATCGCCACCTCCGCCCAGCGCAAGGCACCGTCCGGGGTACGGATGCGGAACTCGACCGTCCGTTGCTGGTCGGGCTCGGCCAGAACGGCATCGAAGGCGGCGCGGAGCTCGGGGACGTCGTCGGGGTGGGCGAAGTCGTACGCGGACAACCCGATCGCATCCTCGGCGTTCCAGCCGAACACCGACGGGGCGGCCGGGCTCAGGAAGCGGACGACGCCGTCGGCGTCCGTGACCATTGCGGCATCCGCGCTCGCGGTCACCATAGAGCGCCACCGCGCCTCGCTCGCCTGCACCTGCTCCAGCGCCGCGACCGTCGGGGAGATGTCGGTGCCCACCCCGAACACCCCGGTGACGACCCCGTTCTCCCAGCGGGGCCGGTAGCGCAGGTCGAACTGGCGTCCGCGCAGATCGATGACGAGGTCGACGTCCTCGCCGCCGAGGCAGCGGGCCACCGCGTCGGCGGTGCTGCGCGAGTTGTCACCGAAGGAGAAGATCGACCGCCCCACCAGCGCGTCGCCGTCGATCCCGAGCTCCGTGAGCTCCCGGCCTCGCGCGAAGGTGATGACACCGTCGGTGTCCAGTGCGAAGACGATGACCGGGCTGTTGTCGACGAGCGTGCGCATCCGTTCCTCGACCTGTGCGGCGAGGTCCGCGGCTGCCTGCTGGTCGGAGAGGTCGCGAGCGGCGAGGGCGATGCCGCTGACGCCGGGGTCGCCGAGCAGGTTGACGGCACGGACCTCCAGCGTCCGGTAGGCGCCGTCGGCCCGTCGGAGGCGGCACGAGAAACCGGCGGTCCGCTCCCCGTCGAGCAGGCGGCGCCAGGCCGCCGAGACGCTGCGACGGTCGTCCGGGTGGAGGCAGCGCAGCAGGCTGCGCGAGTTCAGGTCGTCCTGGGTGTAGCCGAAGAGATCCACGGCTGTGCCGACGTACCGCAACCGGCCTGCCGCATCCACGAGGCCGGTGAGGTCGAAGGCGAGGTCGAGCAGCGTCGCGTGGGCAGCCGTCGGCACCGCTCCGTCCACGTCCGGAACGATCTCGGCCCGCACCTCGTGGTTGCGCGGTGACGTGTCGATGCGCGGCTCAGCGCCCGTCCTGGCCGGACCCCGGGGGTGGCGACGGCCAGGCGGAGCCGGGCTGGTCGGCCGACCCGGGTGGGCTCACGAGGGTGGAGCCCTGCTGCCCGCCCCCGGCCGGTGGTGCGGGCGGGGCGTCCCACTGCTGCTGGCCCTGCTGGGGACCTGCCACCGGGTACGGCGCGAACGGTCCGGCAGCGGGCGACGAGGACCGCGTGTCCTGGTCCTGGCCCTGGCCCTGGCTCTGGACCGGCACGGGGACCGGACGGCGGCGGCCATGCCCGTGGCGCAGGACGAGGTGCAGCAGGTTCAGCAGGGCGGCGTCGAGGACGAACCAGAGCACGAGCACGGCGGTCAGGTCCCCGACGGCCAGCATGACCGTGCCGGCGCCGGCGCTGCCGGCCCCGAGGTCGATAGAGGTCAACGGCAGGTTGCCGCCCACGAAGATGACGTAGTTGGTCCAGAGGACGTAGAGGATGGTCAGCCCGAGCAGCACGCGCGACGTCGTCACGTACACCGTCTGCCGCCGCCCGACCAGGTCGGGAGTTGTTCGCCTCATTGCAGGACCTCCAGATGTTCCATGACGGACTCCGTTCTCCACGGACTCGTCGGCGACGATCGTGGCATTCCAACCGAGATCGGACAAGATCTGTGGACGACTGTGCGCTGGTCAACGACCGGAGGAGCCCACGGCACCGGTGGCAGCGGTCGTGCGAAGAAGAGCATCGCCGCCGGGCAGGCTGGGGAACAGCAAGGTCTCCTCGCTGATCGCGGCGGCCAGCCCGGCGCCGGCGAGGACGGCGCTTCGGCAACACTCCGGCGGCGTCCGAGCCGGGAGGCCGTTCCGTCAGCGCACGAGGTGCTGGTAGCTCCCCGGCTCCCGTTGCAGGAACTCCCGGAAGGACAGCGCCGGGCGACCCGTCAGCTGCTCGACGGTGTCGGTGACCGTGCTCAGCTCGCCCGTCGCGATCGCCTGGTAGCTCGTCACCCAGCCGGCGATCTCGAAGTCGGCGCCCTGTCCGGCCCGGGAGGCATAGGCCTCATCCTCGGTCTCGTTCTCGAAACGGACCTCGCGTCCGGTGACCGCGCTCAGCTCGGCCGCGACCTCGCCGAGGGTCCAGGCGTCCGGACCGGTCAGGTCGTAGACCCGTCCGTCGTGCACGTCGGCTTCGAGCATCACCCGGACGGCGACGTCGGCGATGTCGGACCGGGCCACCGCTCCGACCGCGCCGTCGCCGGCCGGTCCCCGCATCACGCCGGCCCGGTCGGCGAAGAAGGGGAGGAAGTCCTGGTACAGGCTGTCGCGGAGCGCGGTGAAGGCGACCGGCGAGGCCCGCAGGTGTTGCTCGGTGGCCCAGTGGTCGCGGGCGAACGTGAAGGTGGAGTCAGGCGCGGCGCCGAGGAACGAGGTGTAGACGATCCGCTGGACACCCGCGGCCGCGGCGGCGTCGACGGCCTGCCGGTGCAGCCGTACCCGGTCGGGGTGCTCGGCTGCGGAGACCAGGAACAGCGTCGTCACACCGGCGAAGGCGCGCTCGAGCGCAGGCGGGTCGTCGTACTCGGCGAGACGGACCGGCGCACCGGGGATGCCCGGGACCCGGGCCGGGTCGCGGGCGATCAGGACGGGCGCGAAGCCGGCGTCGGCGAGGCGGGTGGCGACCCGGCTACCGATCCCTCCGGTCACGCCCGTGACGCCGAACCGCTGGGTCGAGGGTGTCTCGGACATGCCGGACCGGTACCCGCTTCGGCACGGCCGTCACCGGCACGAGCACCCGACCTGCGAACCGGGCGGATAGCAGCGAGCCGCCCGACTACACCCCGTCGTAGACGGCGTAGCGACCGCGGCCGGCGACCTTGGCCTCGTACATGGCGGTGTCCGCGCGCTGCACGACGAGGTCGGCGCGTGAGCCGTGAAGGCCGGCGCCCGGGTCGGCGAAGGCGATGCCGATGGTCGCGCCGATGGCGACGTCGGTGGTCCCCACCCGAATCGGTGCCCGGATGCCGCTGAGGATGCGGTCGGCGACCTGACGGGCCTGCATGCCGTCGACGCCGTCGAGCACCACGGCGAACTCGTCGCCACCGAGGCGGCTGATGAGGTCGTGCGGCCGGAACCCGCTCGACCGGACAGCGGCGTCGAGGCGGCTGGCCACGGCCTGGAGGACGGCGTCGCCGGCGTCGTGGCCGTGCCGGTCGTTAATTGGCTTGAAGTGGTCGAGGTCGATGAACAGCACTGCGAAGGGGTGGGCCCCGTCGATCAGCGTCGTCAGGTGGGAGGCGAAGCTCGCCCGGTTCGGCAGCCCGGTCAGCACGTCGTGCCGCGCCCGGTGGCTGAGCTCGTCCTGCAGCCGCTTGCGTTCCCCGATCTCGTGGCAGGTCAGCAGCACACCGGAGAGGGCAGGGTTGTCCGTGAGGTCGGCGATCCCGACGTCGAACCACCGGGTCGACCCGTCGATCGTGCGCAGCCGTACGTCGGGCACCACCTGGCTGCCGCCACCGGCCGATGCGAGCTCCGGGCCCAGCGCTCGGTGCAGCCGTGCCCGGTCGGCCTCGTCGACCAGCTCCAGCACCGGACGGTCTGCCCAGGCAGCGGGGTCGTGGCCGAGCAGCCCCTCGATCGCCGAGCTGACGAAGGTGGTGCGACCGGCCGCATCGACGGCGACGACGAGGTCGTGGGCGTTGTGCAACAGGGCTCGCAGCCGTTCGCGGGCGTTGCGCTCGGACAGCTCGCGGCGACGGTTGATCAGCGCCAGACCGAACACCGACGCGCACACCAGTCCGAGGAGCAGCAGGTTGCGGGTCGTCTGGCCGGACCGCAGGTCGCCGAAGAAGACGTCGGTCGGCTGCCGGAAGACGATGTAGCGCTTGTTCGGGTCACCTGGCGACCACGCAGCCGTCACGAGGTAGGTGTCGCCATGACGGGTGAAGCGGCGCACCTGACCCAACTCGAGACCGACGAGATCGCGGGGCTCGACCAACGGCGAGCCGGTCAGCTTCGGGTCCCACGAGACGAGGACGACACCGTTGACGTCGACGCCCGAGAGGCCTCCGTCGCCGAAGCCGAGCGAGCCGACCGCGAGCATCAGCTTGGCGATCTCCGCCTGGCGCGCGTCCTGTCCGAGCAGGAGTAGGGCCTGCGGCGCGCCGTCGTGCACGATCGGCAGGACGTACCAGGCGCGCGGCGTCGTGGTGGCGCTCTGCACCTTCGAGAAGCCGGGGACCCCGCGGCGGGCGCGGGCCCAGGTCTCGTCAGTACGGGGGAGGTCGACGACGCTTCCCGCGGGGAAGCTGGCCTCGACCCGCCCGGAGAGGTCGCTGAGGGCCACGATCGAGCCGGATCCGGCCGCCGGCGAGTGGCTGAACGCCTCGAGGACGGCGCCGTTGGCGGTGCGGTCGGCGAGGTTCCAGGGTGCCTTGCTGACCGCACCCATGAGGCGCCGGGGATCGGTGGTCACTGCGCTGTACTCGGCCACCCGCACGGTGATGTCCGACCGTTCGGCGATGCGGTGCTGCTCCGCCGCCGCACCGGCCCGCGACTCCTGCAACGACCCGGCTCCGGCGATGCCCGCGACCATCGTCCCGGCGATCAACAGCGGGAGCAGGTGCCGCGTACGGGTTCGCCAGCCACCTCGGTCGGCCGTCGGGACGTGGCGCGGGAAGCCGCGGTGGGCGAGCGAGCCCGCAGGCCGGGTCTGGACGACGCCGTTCGACTCGGGCTGCGACGAGCGGGGGAGCGGCAGTGCACCGCCCGGTCCGCGGCCGCGAGCGTGGGGGTCGCGGTAGCGGTCGGCGTGCACGGCGTAGCGGCCCCGGCCGGACTCCTTGGCGAGGTACATCGCCTCGTCCGCCTGCCGGATCAGCATCTCGGGTGTTGCCGACCCGTCTTCGGCGAGGGTGATACCGATGCTGGCGTCGATGTTGACGAGCTTCGTCCCGACAGCCACGGTCGCCCGGACGGCGGCCACGAGCCGCGACGCGATCTCGCACGCGGTCTCCTGGTCGGCCCCGTCGAGGAGGACCCCGAACTCGTCGCCGCCGAACCGGCACACGAGGTCCGCGGGGCGCACCGTTCCGGAGAGCCGTGCCGCGACGGTGCGCAGCACCTGGTCACCGGCGTCGTGGCCGAGGGTGTCGTTCACCGGCTTGAAGTGGTCCAGGTCGATGAACAGCAGTGCGAAGCGACCCGCGGGATCGCGCTCGATACGGGTGCGCGCCAGCTCGACCTGCTCGACGAACACGGCGCGGTTGGCGAGCCCGGTCAGCTCGTCGTGGGAGGCCTGGTGGGTCAGCCGGTCCTGGAGGTTCTTCCGGTCACCGACCTCGTGGCAGGTGAGCAGGATGCCGGAGAGCTGGACGACCGCGGAACGGTCGCTGCTCTCGATGTCGAACCAGCGCACCGTGCCGTCGGCGGCGCGCAGCCGCACGTTCAGCAGCTTCGAGTCGAGCTGGTCGGTGAGCATCGCCACGACCCGGTCGGCGTCGCCGGGGTGCACGACGTCGAGCAGCGGGCGACCGGTGAGGTCCGCGGCGTCGTGACCGAGCAGCACCTCGACGGCCGGGCTGACGAAGCGGGTCGTGAAGTCCGGGTTGACCACGAGCAGCAGGTCGTGGCTGTTGCGCAGCAGGGCGTGCAACCGGGCGGCGGAACGGCGGGCGGCGCGCTCCCGCCGCCAGCCGAGCAGCACCAGTGCCAGCACCGCGATGGCCAGCACGGCGAGGACGGTCAGGTCGTGTACCTGCTGGGAGTGGCGCAGGTCGGAGAACAGGGCGTCGAGGCGCTGCGTGAAGACCTGGGCGTAGCCGGTGTTCGGGTCCAGCGAGGTCATCGTGACCGTGCGGTCGGAGCCCGTTCCGGTGAACCACTGGTGGAAGTGCTCGCTGCGGATGGCTTGCATCTGCGCCGCGTCGAACTGACGGGAGCCGATCTGCGCGGGGTCGTGCGAGGTGAGGACGATCCCGCTGCCGTCGACCGTGGAGTAGCCGCCGCCCTTCGCGCCGAAGCCTTCGAGCCGCTGCTGGAACTGCCTACCCGAATCGTCGCGGGGGACGGTGACCAGCACCGCCCACGGGGTTCCCTTACCGACCGGGACGGCGATGGCGCGGAACACGTCGCCGTCGAGGCGGAAGGCCTGCGTCTGGGCGACGCTGCCCGACAGTGCCCGCGGCCAGGCGTCGCCGAGCGTGCTGATGGTCAGCGAGTTCTTCTCCGGCCGGGCCGCGATGGAGCGCCCGGACCGGTCGAACAAGGCGACGATGACGTTGGGGTCACCGGTGGGGGTGACCTGGAACTGCTGCAGCAGCAGTTCGTTCAACGCCGGGGACGAGGCGTTGAACGGCGCGCGGTCCACGTCGGCCTGCAACTTCGCCGGGGCGTAGGCCTGGGTGACGTAGGAGCCGATGGACTGCGTGAGCCTGGCCCGTTCGGCGAGCCGTTCCTGTTCCGCCTCGTGCAGGTTCAGGCGGCCGAGCAGCGTGGAGACAGCTGCCAGGGCGAGAACGACGAGGAGGCCGATCGCAAGCGGCAGCGTGCGTCGCACGGTGCTGCCGGACGTCGATCGTCCGGCTGCGGCTGGCCGACGGTTGGTCACCTCAGGAGGATCGGGACCGCCCGACCCTTCCTGAAGATGCCCGAACGAAGCGGAAGGCTGAACCGGGGTTCGGCCGAACGGGGGACGGGCCCGGGGCGTCCCGGCGCTCGTTCACGATCACGAGCAAAGACCGACGGTGAAGGTCTGCGACAT
>JAVEDQ010000585.1 GCA_030840885.1 Frankiaceae bacterium | reverse complement strand
CGACCCTCACCGTTTACGCCAACACACCAGTGCCGACCATTCGCCTGATCACCTGCGGCGGCCAGTTCGACGCCGCCACCGGCCACTACAAGTCCAACGTCATCGCCTACGGCCAGGCCGTGGCCGGTTGACCGGAGAGGCGTCGCATGCTGCTGCCGGCGAGTCCGCGCGCGAAAACCCGCACCAATACGAGTGCGACCACGACCCCACGAATCGGAGCTTGACGATGCCCACCCGCCTGCAGCAGCTGAGTCTCCTCGCGGCGCTGCCGATCCTGCTCGCGGGTTGCTCGACGGTTAAAGCCGGTGGTCCCACCGCGGCCCTACCGCCGCCGGCATCCAGCCCGGCGGCGCCGACCGGAACGTCGATGACCGGCATGACCACCCTGGTTGCCCCCTCGGAATCAGCCCAGATGGTCTGCGGGCCGGAGATCCGGGCGGACGTCGCCACCATCCTGAGTCTCAAGACCCCACCTCCGACAGCGACCTCATGGGTCAACCAGCTCTACACCTGCACCTACCGGCTCTCCGGCGGCCCCCTGGCCGTATCGGTGAAGGAGTCCGGCGATGTCACCTCGGCACGGAGCTACTTCGACGGGTTGCGTCGCCGCTTGGGACCGACGCAGCCTTTGCGTGGTCTCGACAGCCTTGGATTGCCCGCCTTCGAAACGCCGAACGGCAATGTCGCCTTTCTCAAAGACGATAAGACGCTTCAGATCGACGCGACAGCACTGCCAACCGAGGTCAATTCTCAGCACCGGCAACGCTCCGACCTGGCTTATACGCTCGCCACCGACATCCTCGGATGCTGGAGCGGCAAATAGTGGCAACAGGAAGTCGAGACGAGGATCGCGTCGGCCACGCGCAGCAAGGTTTGCACCAGCTGCTCGACGCTGGGGCTGCCAGAAAGCCCGTTCCGGGTCCGGTAGTTCCGACCGAAGGCCCTACTTCGCTGCCCGAGTCACTCGCGGTACTCGATGGGCGTAGCCGTCTTGACCGACCTACTCCCTTGGCACCGGAACAGCTGGGCTCCCGTCACGGACCTCGACGGGGACCTCCAGTCAGGACCGCCGCGCTCGGCTCGTGCAGCTCAGGAACCGGCGTGCTGAGAGCCAGGGGCAATCGCAGGGCGAGGATCGCCGCGTCGTCCTCCCGTAGCCCGGCAGACAGGGCTAGCACGTTGTCAGCGAGGTCCTCGAGCGATGCGTCGCGGTTCTGCTCGAGCTGGTGCGCCAGCCGTCTGATGCCGTCGTCCAGGTCTTCACCCCGGCGTTCGACGAGGCCGTCTGTGTAGAGAAGCAGGAGGCTTCCGGGGACCAGCAACCGACGATGCACGGTGCGGCTCGTGTCGGGCTGGACCCCGATCATGAGGTCGGGTTCGTGGTCGAGGATCTCGACACCTGCCGTCGGCCCGTTCAGCAGAAGCGGTGGCGGGTGTCCGGCGTTGCACCACTCCAATCTGCGGTGATCGGATGCGTCGGCCGTCGGCTCGAGGCGGGCGAGGAATACCGTCGCTGAGCTCGCGAACTCCAACCCCGCCATTGCCGCTTCCAGGTGGCGGAGCGTGTCGGCAGGGGAACCGGGCCGGCTGAACACGATGCCGCGGAGCAGGTTGCGCACCTGTCCCATGACGGCTGCGGCGAGCATGTCGTGCCCGACGACGTCACCCACGGCGATCACCGTGGCGCCGTCGGGGCCGACGAAGGCGTCGTACCAGTCACCGCCGATCTGCGCGTGCTTGGCGGCGGGCTGGTAGCGCACTTCGATCTCGACGTCGGTCGGCTGGCCAGGGCGAGTGAGGAAGCTACGTTGCAGGGTGGCGCTCTGATGCCGCTCCGCGTCCAGAAGCCGCACCCGGTCCACCGCCTGCGCGGCCTGCGCAGCCACGGCGCTCATCAGCTCCGTGGCAGCCGGCGTGAACACCATCGGAGTGACCCAGGCGAAAGTGACGCAGCCCAGCAGGCGCTCGTCGACGACGAGGGGCAACGAGGCCAGAGCCTCGAGCCCGGTGTCGACGTACGTCGACGCCAGGGCGGGGAAGCGAGCCGTGCCGTCAACGCGGTCAGCGATGTAGACGGGGTCACCCGTGCGGGCTGTGAGCGTCGTGGGCACGGCGTCGTCGAGGGGCAGGAGCGAGTACTTCCGACGCACCTCCTCGTCGAAAGTGCTCGAGACGTAGAGCCGAGCGGTCTGGCTGTCCCCGTCGGTCAAGGCGAGCGACGCTCCCGACGCGCCGAGGATGGGCAGGCCATCCCGCACGACGAGTTCGGTGACGTCCGCGACTGATCGAACTGAGCCGAGTCGAAGTGCTACGGCTGCGATAGCGGCAGCCCGGCCCGCGTCGTACTTCGCTCGCTCGAGCGCGACCGCGGCTCGATCGGCCTCAGCGAGGGCAACCTGCTCGTGAATTCGCAGCAGCGCTTGCGTCAGCTTGTGGCGCATACGGTCGCGCTCCTGCCTGGGGACGTCGCGTCGGCGGCTGACGCCGCCACGCCGGGACGTCTGCGCGTCGAGTAGCGGCAGCTCCATCATGTCCACGGCCGCGAGGCTCGTGGACAGCGCGACCGATCCGAACAGTGACGCCGCGGTCAGCGGGATCGGCACGGTGCTGAACAGCACCACCGCGTACATTTCGCCGCCCGGCAGCGCCCCGCCGAAGCCGAGGGCCGACGCGATGCCGTGCTCCGTGACGAAGTCCTGCGCAGGGATGACCGGACTACCCGCCGCCTCCGGGACATGGAACACGCGAAAACCATCGTCCTGCGCCGGCAGAACAATGTCCGTGCGCGCCGTGACGAGGGCATGGATGTCGATGCCGAGCTGGGTCAGCAGGGCCGCGATCATCGGCAGCCTGCCCACCTGCGCCGCATCGCGTAGCGGGATGACGCGATGCCCCTGGGACGCGGTGCGATCCCGCCAGCTGGCCCGCGCTCCTGCCGTCCCGAGCAATGCGAGGCACGTGGTGCGAGCGTCTAGCGTCGGGGCTGTACGTGCGACGAACTGCTGCTCGGCCGTCGGAAGATCTCCGAGCGCAGCCGTGCCGTACACCCGCACCAGTGCCATTTGAGGTGCGCCGCTGTCGTCGATGAAGGCGGCGTACAGAAAATCGCTCACCCGCTGCGCAAATTGCTCGACGCTGGTGCAGGCGTCGCTCAGTTCCCTCAGAGCGGGCACCAGACGGAGCATTGACCCCAACCCGAAGTCCGAGAGGTTCGCCCTGACGTCCACCAAGCCCCCCAGCGGTGCCCTTGTCCAAGCATTATGGGCAGGACGGCTTCGTGCGTCACGATGCTTGCTGCCGAGCTGGCCGTGCGGACGTGGCGGGGCGCTGAGTGGTCCGACGTTCGAGGAGTCGGACAGCGCGGCGGGCGACGGTGAGTCGGGTCAGGGGCGCTTGTTCGGCGGTGAGTTCTGAGCCACGGCTGTGCCGTTGGTCAAGGTGCCGGAACCTGGGGTCCGCAGATGGCTCGACGAGCGGTCAGTCGTCGGTGTCGGTGCCGCCGGCCTTGTCGCCGTGGTGGCCGCCACCTGACTCCGTCTCAGCACAAACTGTTCGCGGATTTCCGTTCTGCGAAGGTCCAACGTCGCAGCAATTCGAAGCGCAGGAGACCCGCCGCCAGGTTGGCACCAAGCAGCGTCGCGGTCTCGAGCCAGCGGCCTGCATCCGTGACCCAGGCATCGAGTAACGCCAGCGCAACACTGGTGAACACGAGGGACAGCAGAAATATGAGGAAACCCTGGACCTGCGCTCGCTTCTCACTGACCCTGCAGGTCGCGTCGAAGGTCCACCGGCGGTTGGCTGCTGTGTCGACGATCGCCGTGATCGTCCAGGCCAGGTAGTTCGCGGGCTGCGGGCTGAGGACCTCGCGCAGCGTGAGGTACAGCAACAAGTACACGAAAGTCGCCGCTACGCCGATCACGGTGAACCGTGCAGCCTGACGGCCGACGACAGCGAAGCGGGACTGCCCAGGCTTCTCCGCTGAGGATTGGACCGGCTCAGTCGTGGTCATGCCTCCCCCTATGCCCTGGGCACAGGTTGGATAACAGCTGCCCCCTTCCGCGGCTCCTGCTGCGAGCCACAGCAGTTCCGCCCGGCTCGCCCTTCCAATTCTTATGGAATACAGCGGCTGGACTAACTCGTACCTTAAGTCGGCCCGCAAGCGCGATAGATACGGCCCCGTAGGTGAAGCGCGTCGGCCTGCCTTCGTGCCAACCCGACACGACCACGTTGAGGCGGTCGACGACGCTCACGGCTCCCGAGGGCCTTCCGACGAGGGCCTTTCATCGTCAGCTGCGGCTGGATTCAGAGCGCGAGAGTTCGACGGGCTCCGACGACGGCAGGTCGTCGGCGGGGTCGTGCGAGATGTGCAGCGGCGAGGCCTCATCGTCGGACAACCCGGCGAACTCGGACTCCGCCTCGCGCTGAGCCCGTCGCTTGTCGGTCCGCCGCGCCACCGCCACCGCAACCTCGTAGAGCAGGCAGAGCGGGACCGCGAGGGCCAGCATGCTGAACGGGTCCTGCGTCGGGGTGGCGAACCCGGCGAAGATGAAGATCACGAAGATGGCGGCCCGCCGCCAGGCGCGTAGCCGGGTGGAGGTGACCACCCCCGCCAGATTGAGCAGGATCAAGACCAGCGGGAACTCGAATGAGACGCCGAAGATGATGAGCATCGATATGACGAACGAGATGTACTGGTTGACCTCGAGCAGTGCAGATATAACGCGATAGGGCCTTTCCGGAGCCATTTCTGCGCGGTTGACCCGAACTGGTCTCGCGGATAAGGGCCTTATCGCCGGGCGCAGACAGCGTCGAGGTCCGGTCGGCCGTGCACCGGTCCCAGCCCTGAACAGACGACAACCCCCGCCGGGGGCAGCGGGGGTCGTCGTGCTCGGGGGGTCGGGTGGACGAATCAGGTCTTCGACCGAATCGACCGGGACGTCGTCCAGGCATCCCGAACGCGTAGCTGCCAATGCGTCCCGCTCCCGGGGCGGGTTGCCACCTTCAGCTCCGCGCCGTTCTCACGGGCCAGATCGGCCATCAGCCGTAGACCGAAGTGACCTTCGGCCGGCGAAGCGAGGACGGTCTCGGCGTCGAAACCGGTCCCGTCGTCCAGGACGTCAAGGACCACGGCGTCGGGCTCGATGGACAGCCGCAGTTCACCGCTGCCGCCTCGTGAGTGCTTGGCGGAATTCCGTAAGCACTCCTGCGCGATGCGGAAGACGAGCTGCTCGACGTCGGGCTTCAGAGCGGGAAGCGGCTCCACGGGCAAGGCCAGCCTGAACGCGATACCGTGCCCGTCCACTGACCCGGCAAGGTCGCTCAGCGCGCCGTCCAGACCGGACGAGGCCAGGCTGGCCGGGTAGATGTCGAACAGCAGCGACCGCAAGCCCCGGATGTTCGCCCGCACCTCCGTCGCCGCCGCGAGCAGCGCGTCCGCGGCGACGACATCACCGGCGGTCCGCGCCCTGCCACTGGCAACCGTCAATGCGAAAGATGTGGCCGCGAGGTTCTGCACCGGCCCGTCGTGCAGGGTCCCAGCGATCCGCCCACGTTCCTCGGCGGAGGCGCTCACCGCTCTCTGCAGCAGTTCCTCGCGCTGCGCCTGGGCCCGCCGCAACCCGTCCATCAGTCGCATGGCCAGTGGAATGAGGAAGACCACGAGGACCAGGAGGCTCGTCAGCGTCACGCCGGCCAGCCCACGCCAGATCTGACCGCTGCGCTCCCGGACAATGGTGTAGCGGGAGTACGTCTCGAACAGCAACGGCTGCCCGTTCGGCGTCCAGACCGGTCGGTAGACCTCCAGCAGCTTGCCCCGTCCCTGTTCCAGCCGGTTCTCAGGCTTGCTGAGGTCGGTTACCTCGGCCTCGGTCCTGGGGTTGGTGAACACCGATCGCTGGTCCTCGGCGATCGGCAACGTTCGCCCGATCAGCCGGGAATCGTTGGAGAAGACGATCCGGCCATCCGGCGTCCACAGCTTGACCCGGACGATGTCAGCGGCCTCCACTCTCGGTGCTGCCGCTGCGAGCTTCGCCATCGACTCCGGCTGGCTCGTGAGGATGCCGTCGTCGAGCACCGGCTGGATGACGCTCTCGGCGATCAGGTCCGTCGTGTGGGCGGCCTCGTTGACGGCTTGGCGCTCGGCCAGGCGTCGACTTGCGAATGCTCCCGCCACGACAACCACCAACATCACGAGCAGGGCGGCTGTGACGATGCGGGCGAAGACCGTCCGGGTGCTGATCGTCCTCTCCGGCCGGGCACTCCCAGCCGCGGCCAGCACCGTCCAGCGGAGGTCTGCCCCGCCGGCGACCGGTTGCTCAGGGGCAGGAAGCAGTCGATCGAGCAGGTCGGCTTCGTGATCCCGGACGACGAGCTCCGCGCTGCTCAAGGCTTCACCGCGTCGTCCGTGGATCCCGAGCCGTGCCGACCCGACCCGGCGGAGGAACC
>JAVEDQ010000240.1 GCA_030840885.1 Frankiaceae bacterium | reverse complement strand
CAGGTAGCCGTTCGCCGCGGTCTGGGTTGTGAAGGCATCGCACCCCTTGAGGGCAGCGGTGGCGGGTGGCGGCCCGGCAGGCGCGGTGTCGTCTTGCTGGCCGCTACCGCAGGCGGACACCGGAAGTAGGAGCAGCAGGGCGATCAGGGTCAGTCGAGTCGATCCCGTCATCAGTACCTCTCGTCGGCAATTCCGAGTGCTGGTGCCCGAGGAGGAACGACTGCAGCTACTTGGACGCATTCGGTTGATTCGTCCCCGCCAGGCAAGAGTCCTGCTCGATCGGGGTCGCCGCCGCCCCGTCGACCAAGAGGTTGCTTTCCTGCAGGTCGCCTCGCCCGCTACTCCCAGCGGAAGGTGCGCGCAGCCAACAGCCCCGCGAGAACGGCCCACACCGCGAGCACCACCACCTTCGCCCACGGCATGCCCGCACCGGTCAGCACGTCCCGCAGTCCTTCGGCCAGCGCGGCCGCCGGGAGCAGCTCGGCGACCCGGGCGACAGCGGAGGGCAGCTGACTGAGCGGGAAGACGATGCCGCCCAGCATCAGGAACACCAGGTACATGCCGTTCGCTGCGGCGAGGGTCGCTTCCGCGCGCAGGGCACCGGCCATCAGCAGACCGAGCGCGGCGAAGCACGCCGTGCCGAGGACCAGGAGCAGCAGGGTGGCCGGCACCATCGACACTCCCGCGGCGGTCGAGCCGCCCGGGTTCCAGCCGAGGGCGAAGCCGACCGCCACCAGCAGGGCCACCTGCAGCACCTCGACGCCGAGCACGGCCAGTGTCTTGCCGGCCAGAAGCACGCCGCGCGGTAGCGGGGAGGCGCCGAGCCGCTTCAGCGCGCCGTACGAACGCTCGAACCCGGTCGCGATCGCCAGCCCGGTAAAGCTCGTCGAGAGCACCGCAAGCGCGAGCACCCCGGGGACGAGGAAATCGATCGGTGGGCCGCTGCCCTCGGGAAGCACGTCGACGGTGGAGAAGAACAACAGCAGGGCGAGCGGGATGAGCAGGGTGAGCAGGACGGACTCGCCGCGGCGCAACGTCAGTCGCAGCTCCAGCAGGGTCTGCGCGACCAGCATCCGCGACATGGGCGCGGCGGCCGGTGACGGGGAGAGGTCCAGGCCCGGGACGGCTGGGGTTGGAGTGGTCACCGGCGGAGCTCGCTTCCGGTGAGTTCGAGGAAGACGTCCTCGAGGGTGCGCTGCTCGACCTTGACGTCCGAGGCCAGGACGCCGTGGGTGGCGCACCAGGCGGTCACCGACGCCAGCAGCGCCGGGTCGATCACCCCGCGGACGAGGTAGGAACCCGGCGGTTGCTCGACGGCCGACGTGCCCTCCGGCAACGCGCCGAGCAGCTGGGTGACGTCGAGCCCGGTGGGCGCGGTGAAGCGGAGCTGACCTTCGGCCCCACCTCGGGTGAGCTCGCGCGGCGAGCCGCTCGCGACGACGGTGCCCCCGTCGATGATGACCACGGCGTCGGCCAGCCGTTCGGCTTCGTCCATGGCATGGGTGGTGAGCAGGACGGCGACGCCGGAGGCGCGCAGATCGCCGATGAGCTCCCACGTCGCCCGCCGGGCCTGCACGTCGAGCCCCGCCGTGGGCTCGTCGAGGAACACCAGCTCGGGACGGCCGACGACGGCGAGGGCCAGTCCCAGCCGCTGACGTTCCCCACCGGACAACCGTCGGCAGGCGGTGCGCCTCACGGAGCTCAGCCCGAGCCGCTCCATCAGGGCGTCGGGGTCGAGCGGGTGACGGGCGAGCGCGGCCAGGTGATGGACCATCTCGCCGGCGCGGGCGCCCGGGTAGAAGCCGCCGGTCTGCAGCATGACGCCGACGCGGGACCGCCACTCGCTGTCGGCCGCGGCGGGGTCGACGCCCAACACCCGCACCGACCCGGAGTCGGCCCGTCGGAAGCCCTCACAGATCTCGACCGTGGTCGTCTTCCCCGCGCCATTGGGGCCCAGCAGGGCGGTGACCTCTCCGGCGCGGGCCAGCAGTGAGAGGCCCTTCACGGCGTGGACGCGGCCGTAGGACTTGACGAGGTCGGAGACCTCGACGGCGGCGTCGGACACGGCTGAAGTCTAGAGAGCGGCCACGCCGTCAGAGCTCCTGCCGCCCGACGTCACACCCGGCGTCGCCACCTCAGTGGTGACCGGCGCGGCGGCGCAGCTCCTGCACGAGGACCGGGTGCTGGCCGCCGTCGACATCGATCGGTGCCCAGGGCTCGCTCCGGACCCACTCCGAGCCGCACCCGCGGCAGCGGAACAGCGGGAGCGATCCTCGGACCTCACAGGTGCGGGCGTGGCGCGCAGGCTCCCAGGCGCACAGGCTCCGACAGGGTCGGACGGTGAGGTCGGCGTCCGGCATGGCTCCAGCCTGCCTCACTGACCTGACCTACCTGCTGCGGACCTACCCGTTGCGGACCAGCGCTTCCGCCGCGCCCAGGCCGAAGCTCGTGCCGTCGCCCATGCGCACGGCGTCGGCGGTGGTGTCGTCGGGTTGGGTCTGCGAGTCGCGTTCAGCGGCGACGCGGCCGCGGTAGTAGTCGAGCTCGTCGCGGCGCCGCTGCTCGTCCCAGCCGAGGGCCTCGCCCATGATCTCGACGGCCCGCTCGGCTGCGGCCAGCCCACGGTCGAAGCACTCGATCGAGATGCGGGTGCGGCGGGTGAGGATGTCGTCGAGGTGCAGGGCACCCTCGGCCAGCGCGGAGTAGCGGACCTCGATCTCGAGGTAGTCGTCGGCGTTCGGCAGCGGCCGGGCGAGGTCGGGGTGCTCGGCGAGCATCGCCAGCACGTCCTCGGCCCGGTTGCCGTAGCGGCCGAGCAGGTGGTCGATGCGGGCGACGTGCAGCCCGGACGCGGTGGCCAGGGCGTGGCGCCGGTTGACCAGCGCCGAGTAGCCCTCGGCGCCGAGCGTCGGCACGTCCTCGGTAACACACGGCGGGACCGTGAAGTCGAGTACCCGTGCGGCCCGGTCGACCGCGTCCTTGGCCATCACGCGGTAGGTCGTGTACTTGCCGCCGGCGACCACCACGAGCCC
>JAVEDQ010000239.1 GCA_030840885.1 Frankiaceae bacterium | reverse complement strand
GCGGGCGGCGGCGCTCCTGGGTGCTGCCGGCGCCGGAAGTGCCCTACTTGGCGGCACCCCCGGCCGAGGCGCACAGCGAAGGCCCCGGCTACGGGCCGATCCTCCAGCCGGGTCCTGGCACGGTGCGCGGGCACTACCTGCGCTCGACCCTCGACACCCTGCGGTGGGGGGAGCTGCCGAATTTGCGGTGCCGGGGACGTGCTTCGGGATGTGAACGCCGAACGCCGGCCGCCCGTCGGGGCCGACCGGCTTTCGACCTAGTTCCAGGTGCGACGTACTTCCCATTGCTCAGTGACGCGAAGCAGTCAGGTTCGGCGTCCGGCAGCCTGAGCGCCGGTGCCGTGTCCAGGCTCCGTACCGTTACCGGTGAATCCGCGCTCGCCCCGTTCGCCCGGGTAGACGCCTCCCCGACCTCCGGCCTCGACGGCGTTGGCTCCGCTCGCTTCCCTCCCCCGCAGGTAGAGGTAGTAGTAGCTACCGGCGACGAAGACCACGGCCCCGACGACGTTGCCGAGGAACGCGAACACGATGTTATTGGCGACGTGGGCCCAGGTCAGGCCGGGCACGTGCGCGAACATGGCCGCCGGCAGGAAGAACATGTTGGCGACGACGTGGTCGAAGCCCATGGCGACGAAGGCCGTGATCGGGAAGAAGATCCCGAGGATCTTCCCGCCGATGTCCTCGGCCGCGAAGGCGAGCCAGACCGCGAGGCAGACCAGCCAGTTGCAGGCGATCGCGCGGAGGAAGATCTGCGTGTCGCTCTCGGTGATGGCCTTGGTGTGGGCGATGCCGGACAGGCGGGCGAAGGTCAGCGACCCCGGTGCCGCACCGCTGGCGGTGCCGATGACGCCCGTCTTCACCGCGAGGACGTAGGCCACGAACAGCGAGCCGATGAAGTTGGCGACGAAGATGATGGCCCAGTTGACCGGGATCTTCGAGGGCTTGAGGCGCTTGGCCATCGCCGCGACCGGCAGCAGCGCCATGTTGCCGGTGAGCAGGTCCGAGCCGGCCAGGATCACGAGGATCAGGCCGAGGCTGAAGACCGCACCGAACACCAGGGTGGGCAGGGTGCCCCACAACTGGGCGTTGAGCCCGGACGTCACCGCGATCGCGAGCAGCGACCCGAAGGCGATGTAGGCGCCGGCGAGGAAACCGCCGACCATCAACTTGCCGAACGGTGCGTTCGCCTTCGCGACGCCTGCCTCGACGGCAGCCTCCGTCGCCTGCGCGGGTGTCTTGTATGCCATGCGTCGCGCCTCCTGGTAGCCGAGGCGGGTTTTGCCCGTAGGTAACTGCTCGGACACTTCTTGCGGCGAACTAATTCGCAGGACAACGAGGAGCGGGGAGCTCAGGTCTTCTTCAGCACGGCATGCGGGAGCGCGAAGTCGTAGGGCGTGATGACGATCAGTGGCCAGAAGCCGACGGCGAGCACGAAGTCCGCGAGCTTCCAGAGCCCGTCGGCCGAGAAGGCGATGCCGTCGCCGAGGTACCCGTGGTTGACCGCCACGATCAGGCCGATGACGAAGTACAGGATCGTGATGATGCGGGCGATCACGGCCGGACCTCCGCTCCGCGGCGCGTCGCTTCCTTCGCCATCGACCGGGCGGCGAAGCGGATGCCGGCGGCGATGCCGAACTGCGCTCCGGGGATCAGCGGCGTGAAGCGGAGGGACCACGTCAGGCGGGTCCCGCGGGCGGTCGACTCCAACACGATCTCGCCGGTGTAGTCCTTGGCCGGGAGGCCGGACAGGGCGCGGTAGGCGAGCCGCCGCTCGGGTTCGTAGGCGGTGATCTCCTCCCGGATCGGCGGGCCGACCAGGTGCAGCGCCCGGACGGCACCGACACCGTGCGGCTGGGGGCGGCCGCCGGCCTCCATCTCCACGCGACGCAGCGGGGTCCACCGCACCATGCCCGGATGATCGCTGACGACCTCCCAGGCGACGGCGGGTTCGACGGGGACGTCGTGGACGAACGAGTAGGTCTTCACGGCCAACTTTCGAGATCGGGGCGGGAGTTCAGAGCTTGCTTCCCCAGGCGTGGGCGTCGCCACGCCTCCCGCCTGGAGCGGCTTCCGCCACCCCGCCTCCGCCACCCCAGCCCCGAAGGTCTCCCGCGACGCACACTGGACGTATGCCCTCGCGTCCGCCCGACGGGGAACCGGCACCGCCGGACGGCGCCCTTCCCGTCAGCGCACGAGCGGGCGCCTCGGACCGTGACCTCGGGGTCTACCTCCACGTCCCGTTCTGTGCGACCCGTTGCGGCTACTGCGACTTCAACACCTACACGCTGACCGAACTCGCCGGGTCGCCGTCGTCGGCCCCGACGGACTGGCTCGACGCCGTGCTGGCCGAGATCCGCCTCGCCCGCAGGGTGCTCGGCGGCGACCACCGCCCGT
This sequence comes from Frankiaceae bacterium, assembly GCA_030840885.1. Lineage (GTDB taxonomy): Bacteria > Actinomycetota > Actinomycetes > Frankiales > Frankiaceae > JAVEDQ01. The sequence goes on along the minus strand of JAVEDQ010000239.1, from coordinate 3,434 downwards.
TGCGGACGGTGTTCGTCGGTGGTGGCACGCCGACGCTGCTCGCGCCCGGGTTGCTGCCGCGTGCGTTGGCCGCGCTGCGCGACGAGTTCGGCTTCGCCCCCGACGTCGAGGTCACGACCGAGGCCAACCCGGAGTCGAGCGACCGCGCGACGCTGGACCGGCTGGTCGAGGCCGGCGTCACCCGGGTCAGCTTCGGCATGCAGAGCGCGGTCCCGCACGTCCTGTCGGTGCTCGACCGGCAGCACACGCCCGGCCGGGTCGCCACCGCGGTGGCCGACGCCCGGGCCGCGGGCGTCGGCCAGATCTCGCTCGACCTGAACTACGGCGCACCGGGCGAGACCGACGCCGACTGGGCCGCGAGCCTCGACAGCGTCGTGGCCCTGGCGCCGGACCACGTCAGCGCCTACGCGCTCGTGGTCGAGGAGGGCACCCGGTTGGCCCGGCAGGTGCGGATCGGGGCCGTCGCGCCGGTCGACGACGACGTGCTCGCCGACCGGTACGAGATGGCCGACGCCCGGCTCGACGCCGCGGGGTTGCGCTGGTACGAGGTCAGCAACTGGGCCCGCAGCCCCGGGGCGGTCTGCCGGCACAACATCGGCTACTGGCGGAGCGCGGACTGGTGGGGGCTCGGGCCCGGGGCCCACAGCCACGTGGGCGGGGTGCGGTGGTGGAACGTCCGGGCGCCGGCGGCCTACGCGGCCAAGCTGGCCGACGGAGCGAGCCCGGCGCAGGCCCGCGAGGTGCTCGACGCCCCCACGCGTGCCTTCGAGGACGTGCTGCTGCGCATCCGTCTTGCCGAGGGCCTGCCGCTCGCGCTGCTCGACGAGCCGGGTCGGGGCGTCGCGCAGCGGCAGGCGCGGGACGGGCTGCTCGAGCCGGCAGCCCTGGACGCGGGCCGAGCGGTGCTCACGCTGCGGGGTCGACTGCTCGCCGACGGGGTGGTCCGGGAGCTGACGGCCTGACCGGGACCTCCTGACCGCGGTCTCAGCTTTGCCGCTACTGCGTCGCGCAGTCCTGGAAGCCGTAGCCCTGGAGGTCCTGCCGTACCTCGAGCAGCGCCTGGTTCGCCGCGTTGGCGGTGATCGTGGCGTCCGTCTCGTCGCCGAGCTGGTACTGGTCGGCAGCCTTCTGCAGCTGGGTGAGGGCGTCGCGCTGGCGCCGGAACACGTCCCGCAGCCGCGGTTCGTCCTTCTTCGGCCCCTTCAGCGCGTCGAGTCGGTCGGCCTGCCCGATGAGCAGCTTCGACTGGGTGCGCAGGTAATCGGCGGTCGCCCGGACGTTGGTCTTGTCGGGCACCGGCGTCTTGGCCGACTCGACGTTCGTCGCGCGGCAGATCGTGTCCGCCTTGCGCACGTAGTCCTTCTTCGACAAGCGTCCGCAGCCGGCGACCAGCGTCAGGGCGAGCAGCACCAGCAGGACCGCCGCGCCGCTACGGCGCCAGATCCCCGGCACCGGCACGGACAGCCCCCTCGTCTTGCTTCTCATCATTCCGGTCGGCCTTCCGGCTCCGCAGCCTAGAGGTCCGACGCCGGAGTCGGGGTTCTCCGCCTCGCAGCCCGACGAGCGTGGTCACCGCCCCGGCGACGGCAAGGGCCGCGACCAGCAGCATCGCCTTGTCGAACGCACGACCGACCGCCGCCGGTTCCTGGTACTGCCGTCCGGAGAGCCCGACCACCAGCGGGGCCACCGCGACCGCCAGCAGGCCGGCCGTACGGGCGACGGCGTTGTTGATGCCGCTCGCGAGCCCGGTCGTGCCGGGCGGGGCGGTCGAGAGCGCCGTCGAGGTCAGCGGAGCGACGGTGAGCGTCATCGCCGACCCGACGAGCAGGACGCCCGGCAGCACGTCCGGCACGTAGGAGCTACCCGCGGAGATGCGCGTCAGCGTCAGCGCTCCGGCGCAGAGCAGCAGCGGGCCGAGCGTCATCGGCAGCCGCGGGCCGATCCGTTGGGCGAGCGCGCCGACGCGCGAGGAGAACAGGAACAGCATCGCGGTGAACGGCAGTGTCGCGCTTCCGGCGGCGGCGGGGGAGAAGCCGGCCTGCTGCTGCAGGGTCAGCACCAGGAAGACCAGCACGACACCGAGGGCGGCGTAGACGAAGAACGTCACCAGGTTCACGACGCGGAAGCTGGAGCTGGCGAACATCGCCGGCGGCACCATGGGCGCGGCCGTCCGGCGCTCCCGCACCACGAAGGTGACCAGCGCCAGTACGCCGGCGCTGCCCGGCAGCAGGACGCCGGTCGCGAGTGGTTGGGTCGGCGCGGCGATGAGCGCATAGGTCAACCCGGCCAGCCCGGCGGCACACAGCAGCGCGCCCGGAGCGTCGAGCGGATGGCGGCGACCACGGGCCGGGTCGGCGCTCTCCGGGATGTGCCGGAGCGCGACGACGACCACGACCACCGCGGACGGCACGTTGATCCAGAAGACCCAGCGCCAGGACAGCGCCTCGACGAGGTAGCCACCCAGCAGTGGCCCGAACGCGCTCGCCGCACCGCCGAGCCCGGCCCAGGCGCCGATCGCGCGGCCGCGGTCCTCGGGCGTGAGCGTCGCCGAGAGCAGCGCCAACGAGCCGGGTGTCATGAGGGCGCCGCCGACGCCCTGCAGCGCCCGGGCCGCGATGAGCCACCCGATGGCCGGAGCCGCCGCGCAGAGCACGGAGGCGGCGGTGAACCAGCAGACGCCGATGAGAAAGACCCGCCGTCGCCCGAACCGGTCGCCGAGTGCTCCGCCGAGCAGCAGGAACGAGGCCAGCGTCAGCACGTAGCCGGTGACGGTCCACTGCAGGCCGGCGACGGAGGCACCGAGGTCGTCGCCCAGGCGGGGCAGCGCGACGTTGACCACGGTGGTGTCGAGCAGTGCCATCGACGAGGCCAGCACCGTCGCCAGCAGCACGCGCCGCCCGGCGGGGGAGGCGAAGCGGATGCTCCCCGCCGACCTGGGCATCGGCGCAGGCATCTCCGGAACAGCTGACCCGGTTCGCGCGTCCACGACCCCAGTGAACCCGCCGGTGAGTGTGGCCGGGCAGGGCCGGGAAGGGGAGCGGCATGTTCCTCACCAAGCTCGGCCACAGCTGCTTCCGGATCGAAGCCGGGAGCACGACCCTCGTCCTGGACCCGGGGGGCTTCAGTGACCCCGACGCGTTGCAGGGTGCGGACGCCGTGCTGATCACCCACGAGCACGCCGACCACGTGGAGCCCGACCGGCTCAGGGCCGCCGCCACGGCCAACCCTGAGCTCGAGGTCTGGACGAGCCGGACCGTCGCTGAGCAGTTCGCCGACCTCGGCGGCCGGGTGCACGCGGTCGACGACGGCGACACCTTCACGGTCGGCCCGACCAGCGGCGGACCGGAGGCCGGGTCGCTCGACATCGCCGTCTTCGGCAGCGAGCACGCCTGCATCCACAGCGACATCCCGCTGATCCAGAACGTCGGCTTCTT
>JAVEDQ010000230.1 GCA_030840885.1 Frankiaceae bacterium | reverse complement strand
CGCTCTGGTATCGCACCAACGACGGCGCCGCCTGGCGTCAGCTGCCCAGCGCGAAGGTCGGCTTCGACGTCATCGAGGCCCAGTTCGCCGGCCCCGGGGACTACGTGCTCGTGCGCGGCAAGCAGAGCGGAGGCGGCACGGTCAAGGTGCTGCTCGGGATCCTCGCGGTCCCGGCCCTGCTGGTCGTCGTCCTGCTGGTCCTCCGGCTGCGCGGCGGTCCGCCGCCGGACGAGGATCCCGACGGCCCCGACGAAGCGGGTGCGGGCGCCGCGCCGGACAGCTCGCGTCGGCCGTGAGCACGACGGCGGCGGTCCCGCCGCGGGCCGGGGGCAGGTCCGCCCGACCTGCCCGTCCCGGGTCCGAGGTGGGCCTCGCCGTCCTCCTCCTGGGCGGACTGGCGGCCGCGGTGGTGCTGCGGACGGCGGTCGGCGGTGCCGGCGTCGCTCGTTCGCCGGTCGCCGGGCTGCTGTTCGCCGGGGTGCTGGTGGCGCTCGCCGCGATCGCCCGACCGCAGTGGCTCCCTCGGCCGGCGCGGACGTCGCCGCTGCGGGGGCTCGCGTACGGGTTGGCCGGGGCAGTGGTGCTCTGCCTGCCGGCGCTCGCTTCCCGGTGGGACGCCGGAACGCTGGCTGCCCGGCCGGGTGACGCCTTCTTCAACTGGGCTGCCGTCGTAGCCGTCGTGGCGATCGCCGAGGAATGGTTTCTCCGAGGCGTGCTGCACCGCCTGCTCGAACCGCGAGGAACCGTTGTCGCGCTGCTGGTGCCCGCCGGAGCCTTCGCCGCGCTGCACCTGCCGCTCTACGGCCTCGCGGCCCTGCCGCTCGATCTGGCCGTAGGAATATGGCTCGGCGCGCTGCGAATCGTTGCCGGGCGGTGGAGCGCTCCTGCGGTGGCACACGTGGTGGCCGACTGGGCCGCCTGGTTCATCGCCTGACCTGCAGCGGAAGGCGTCGGCGGGGGCGAATCAGCTGCCGCGGAATCGCCGTTCGCTGCCCGGATCGGGGCGTTTCCGACGTCCCGACGCGCCGCTTCGGGCTCCGACACGACGAGACTTTCACTCGTGTTCGCCAAAGAACGTTAGTTGCACCGCAATATGCGATAGCCTCGACCTCGGTCGCAGTACTCGCTTACGCGAGATGTCCACGCGGTATACGCGCTCCCTGCCGGGAAGCACCGCGGCGGCCCGCCTCCTCGTCCAGAGGAGGTGCCCCGCCAGGAAGGAACAGCAAGGATGGCACAGGGCACGGTCAAGTGGTTCAACGCGGACAAGGGCTTCGGATTCATCGCGCCGTCAGACGGTAGCGCCGACGTCTTCGTCCACTTCTCGGCTATCGATGCGCGCGGTTACCGCACCCTCGAGGAGAATCAGCAGGTGGAGTTCGAGGTGACGCAGGGCCAGAAGGGTCTGCAGGCCGCGAACGTTCGCCTCGTCGGCTGAAGTACGACTTCAGACTTCCGACCGCCCCGCGCTTCGGCGCCGGGCGGTCGTCTGCGTTCCGGGGCCGTTGAGGTAGCGAGCCTCGAGATAGCTCGTCTCAGGGCATCCGGAGGCGGCCAGAGTTGACGGCGGGCCGCATGGCGAGGTTGCTCTGCCGATACGGCCCGGCTGCTCATACGGCCCGGGTTCATGCGGTCCGGCGCATGCGGTCGCGAGACCGCGCGGGGTCAGTCGCGCGAACCCACGGTGACGCGCCGGCGGTCGAGCCGGGCCGGGTCGGGCCAACGGACCTTCGTCGCCCATCCCGCGAGCTCGAACAGCCGGATGACCCGTGCGCTGGAATCGAGCTGCCAGCGATCCACGCCGTGGCGGGCGCAGGTCGGGTCGGCGTGGTGCAGGTTGTGCCAGCTCTCACCCATCGACAGCACGGCGAGAGCGGCGACGTTGCCGGCCTGGTCGCGGCTCACGAACGGGCGCTTGCCCATCACGTGGCAGATCGAGTTTATGGCGAACGTCGAGTGGTGCAGCACGAGGATCCGCACCACCCCGGCCCAGAGATAGGCGGTCAAGGCGCCGGTCCAGGTGCCGGTCAGCAGCCCGCCCAGCACGGCCGGCAGGGCGAGGCTGATGGCCACCCAGAGCGGGAAGAGACGGCTGATCCGTGCGATGTCACGGTCGGCCAGCAGGTCGGGGGCGAAGCGCTCCGGGTTGGTCTTCTCGTCGTCGAGGAACCAGCCCATGTGCGCCCAGACGAGCCCCTTGCCCACCGCGCCGGCCGAGGTCCCGAAGCGCCAGGGGGAGTGCGGGTCGCCGACGTCGTCGGAGTGCGCGTGGTGACGCCGGTGATCGGCGACCCAGTGAATGACCGGACCCTCCACCGCCATCGACCCGGCGATCGCCAGGCCTGCGCGAAGTGGACGGTTCGCGCGGAAGGCGCCGTGGGTGAACAGGCGGTGGAAGCCGACGGTTATGCCGTGGCCGGTGAACGCGTACAGCACGACCGCCAGTGTGACGTCGAGCCAGGAGGGCCCGACGCCGAACGCGGAGGCGAGGGCGATGGCGACCACGAGCCCGACGACGGGCCCGACGAGGAACAGCCACATGACGACCAGCTGCCACGTGGGGCGGTCGACGTGGTGGGTCTCTTCGGTCTTCCGATCGACAGGGGGAGCATGGGTGAGCAAAGGGGTGGACACAACCGGGTCCAATCAGGTGGAGGGAGGCAAGGTGATCCTCGGTCCGGTGACGGACCGTGCACTGTGCGGCGGCTGTGACTCAGCAGGTCTTGTTTACCCCGCTCGATCAACGATGAGCAGCCTCCGGGCGAATTGCAGCCGACGCAGCGAGTGGTGGGGCCGACGCTTCAGGCGCGCGGGACGAGCAGGCTCAGCGCGTAGTCCCCGGCCTCGTCGGTCCACCAGTGCTGGACGGCCAACCCGACGGCCGCGGCCTCGGCCTCGACGCGTCTCCGGCGGAACTTGGCGGAGATCTCGGTTCGCATCTCCTCACCCTCGGCGAAGGCCACCAGCAGGTCGAGCGCTCCGATGCTGACCTTCTGGTCGCGCAGGGACCGGAGCCGCATCTCGACCCACTCGTCCTCGGCGTTCCACACCGAGCGGTGTTCGAAGGCGGCGAGGTCGAAGTCGGCGTCGAGTTCGCGGTTCACGACGGCCAGCACGTTCAGGTCGAAGGCCGCCGTGACGCCTTCGGAGTCGTCGTATGCGCGGACGAGACGTTCCGGGTCCTTCACGAGGTCGGTACCGAGCAGGAATGCGTCATGGGGGCCGAGGATGGACGCGATCCCGGCGAGGAAGTCGTGGCGCTGGTCGGGCTCGAGGTTGCCGACCGTGCCGCCGAGGAACGCGAGGAGCCGGCGCTCACCGGCTGGGAGCAGGTCGAGGTGGGTCTCGAAGTCGGCGACGACGCCTTCGACACGGAGCTGCGGGTACTCCTCGGTCAACGTCGCGGTCGAGCCGATCAGCGCGCTCTCGCTGACGTCGGCCGCGACGTAGGTGCGGCAGCTCCCCTCGGCGGTGAGGGCGTCGAGCAGCACCCGTGCCTTCTCGCAGGACCCGGCGCCCAGTTCTACGAGCATGTCGGCGCGGGTGGCGGCGGCGATCTCCGGAGCCCGCCGGACGAGGATCTCCCGTTCCGCCCGGCTCGGGTAGTAGTCGGCGACCCGGGTGATGTCCTCGAACAGCTCGCTGCCGCGGGCGTCGTACAGCCACTTCGGCGGCAGCTGCTTGGGCGTCTTGGCCAGCCCCTCCGACACGTCGCGGGCGAGCTCGGAGGTCGCGTCGGCGACCTCCAGGTAGCGGGATAGGGCAGGACTCACGCGGCACCTTCCTGGGGATCTCCGCCGAGGGCGGAGGTCGTGATCCGACCCTGCTCCACGATGAGCAGGGTCCGGTCGTGCAGCTCGTGCCAATCTGTGCTGTCGGCCTCGTTGTCGGCGTCGGCGTCGGCGTCGGCGTCGTTCTCGCTCTCGGGTTCGGAGGCGACGAGCACGCCGTCGGTGGTCTCGCGCACCCAGAGCGTGTCGCCCCACGCGGACGCGACCAGTTGCTCGCCGTCGGTGAGAAACAGGTTCATCCGCCCTGGGGTCGCCTCGCCGACTGCGGTGACGATGTCCGCGACCGCGGCTGCGGCCGGTCGGCCGGCGTCGAGCTGCGCCGAGACCATCGCCCAGAGCAGGGCGGAGTCGACCCGCGACTCCGGGACCGCGCCCCGCGGGAGCAGGCCGCGCAGGACCGACGCGTCCGGCACGAAGCCGTTGTGGCCGAACAACCACCGGCCGTCGGTGAAGGGCGCGGTGGCGGTCACCTCGACGGGCATGCCGACCGACGCGCTACGGACGCCGGCCAGGACGCACCCGGACTCGATGACGCCGGCGATGCTCGCGAACGACTCGTCGGACCACAGGGGTTGGGAGGTGCGGTAGCGCGCCGGCTCTGGTCGAGAAGGGCTGTACCAGCCGACGCCGAAGCCGTCGGCGTTCACCGTCCCGTACTTCTGCCGGCGGGGGGCGTAGGACTGCCGGAGCAGGCCGAACGGGGGGTCGAGCACCAGCGACTCGAGGGTGCGGGGCTGTCCGGTCCAGGCGAGGAAGCGACACACCTCAACTGTCCCGGGCGGTCCGGAAGCCGGAGAAGATCTGCCGGCGGATCGGATAGTCCCAGTTGCGGAACGTGGTGCGGCAGGCGACCTCGTCAGTCGCCCACGAGCCGCCCCGCAGCACCTGGTACTCGGGCCCGAAGAAGACCTCGCTGTATTCGCGGTAGGGGAAGACGCAGAAACCGGGGTGCCCGGTGAACGACGTGGCGGTCCACTCCCAGACGTCGCCGAGCATCTGCTGCGCGCCGACGGGCGAGGCCCCCTCGGGGTAGGCACCGGCCGGCGCCGGCTGCAGGTGCCGCTGGCTGACGTTGGCCTGCCGCGGGGTCGGCGGGGTGTCGCCCCACGGATAGCGCGTCTTGCGTCCCGTTGCCGGATCCCACGAGGCGGCTTTCTCCCACTCGGCCTCGGTGGGCAGCCGGCGGCCGGCCCAGCGGGCGTAGGCGTCGGCCTCGAAGAAGCAGACGTGCTGGACCGGCTGGTCGTCCGGCAGCGGCTCGGTCAGGCCGAACCGGCGCCGGTACCAGGGGCCGGACCCCGAGCCAGAGCCGGAGCCCGAGCCAGAGCCAGAGCCCGAGCCGGAGTCGGCGACCCAGAAGGCGGGCGTCCGCTTGCCCGAGCGGCACCGCCAGTCCCAGCCCGCCGCGCTCCACCACTGCTGCTGGTCGTAACCGCCGGCCTCGACGAACTGCCGGTAGGCGGCGTTGGTGA
>JAVEDQ010000217.1 GCA_030840885.1 Frankiaceae bacterium | reverse complement strand
CCGGCTGCGGTGGCCGCGGCGACGTAGGACTCCGGCGTCTGCAGCGTGGCCTTCGCCCACTCGACCTCGGCGGTGACGTCGCGCAGCGTCGGGCCGGAGAGAGGAATGCGGCTGCGCCGACCGGCGCCGGCGACCAGCGCGGCCTTGCTCTTGACCAGCTCCGGCATGCGCCCACCGACGGCCTGCGGCCAGAAGTAGCCGAGCTGGCGGAGGGCGGCGGCATGGAAGGTGCGGGCCTGCACCCCTTCGGCGCCCAGGGCCCGCAACCGGCTGCGGAGCTCGCCGGCGGCGCGGGCGGTGAAGGTCACCGCGAGCACCTGCCCGGCCGGGACGATCTCCGAGGTGACCTGGTGCGCGATCCGCCGGGTGATGGCGCGCGTCTTGCCCGTACCGGCGCCGGCGAGCACACACACCGGACCGACCGGTGCCTCGACCACGGCGCGCTGTTCGGGATCCAGATCGTCGAGCACCGCCACGCCGGGTCACGTTAGCGGGCACCTCGGACAGTTCGGGCGCGTCGACACCCGGATGTGGGTGACCTGCGCCTTGCCGCTGCCCGTTTCGGCCCGGGAACAACGATCCCCGCAGCCCTTGTTGGCACTGGAACTGACCGCACCTGTGGTGCGGTCGCGGGCCCCGGCCCTGTCCGTCCCCTAGATCTCGGGAGTTGCTAGCTCGTGTTCACCGTTTACTCGACCCCGTGGTGCGGCTACTGCGTGCGCCTCAAGCGGCAGCTCGACCGGGAGGGCGTCAGCTACGCCGAGGTCGACATCGAGGCCGACCCGTCGGCTGAGAAGCTGGTCAAGGACGCCAACGGCGGCAACGCGACCGTCCCGACGCTGATCTTCGCCGACGGCACGTCGCTGACGAATCCGTCGCTCAAGCAGGTGCTGGCGAAGATCGACACCGCGGCCTGAGGGGCCTCCGGCGGCCCGCGGGCCACCGAAAGCCAGATGAGGCGGTCCCCCACCACAAAACATGAGATTCTGTGGGGTGTCCATCATCCGTCTCCCGGGCCAACGGCCGTGACCTGCCGCCCGGACGACAGTTCCACCGTCGCCGTCCCTCCCGGACGGGCGGTGGGCGCCCCTGGGAGCACCGTGTCCACGCTCGCGCCGTCGACCACGATCGACGCCGCTCTCCGCGCCGCCGCCGGTCTGACCGGCATGGAGGTCGTGTTCCTCGCCGGGATCACCCCGACGACCTTCACCTTCCTCCGCGTGCACGGTTCGGGCCATCCCGGCGTCGCCGAAGGGACCTCCATCCCCCGGGCCGACACCTTCTGTTCCCGCATGCTCGACGGGGGCCCCAACGCGACGTCGGACTCCGCGGCCGACCCGGCCTTCGCCGACGTCCCGTTCGGCACCTCGACCGGAGCCACGTCCTACGTCGGGGTGCCGGTGGTCACCTCCGGCGAAGGGATCATCGGCACGCTGTGCGCGATCGATTCCCGCCACATGCCGCAGGCCGCAGACGCCGTGATCGTCCTACGCGCCCTGGCCGACCTGATCGCGCAGGAGTCCGACCGGACGCCGAGCGTCCGGGTCCGCCGCACCCAGCAGGGCTGGCACGTCGAACGGTTCGACGGTCGGCCCGAGCCGGTCGAGGACCTGACCGTCGGGATGGCCCTCGCCGACCTGCTGACCCCCGACATGATCCCGCCGGCGCGCCCGCCTCGCGAGCAGGAGCAGCTGGACGAGACGGCGAAGCTGCGTGTGCAGGTCGCCCAGCTGCAGCACGCGCTGGCGGCCCGGGTGGTGGTCGAGCAGGCCATCGGCGTGCTGGCCGAGCGGCTGTCGGTCGCTCCCCGCGAAGCCTTCGAACGCCTCCGCAAGGTCTCGCGCAGTCGTGGCCGCAAGGTCCACGACCTGGCCCGCCTGGTCGTCGAGTCGATCGCCCCGGCGGGCGCCCAGGACGGCGCATCGGGGCAACCGCCCGCCGATGACCGTGGGACCGGACTCCCTGCGGAGCTTCGCCGCCGCTGAGGCGCTCGCTCTCGCCTGGGAGCCGGACCCACGAGGCAGACTGCGTCAGGTGACCAGCCCTGCCGAGCCGCTGACCGTCCTCGTCGCCAACCGGGGCGAGATCGCGGTGCGCATCCTGCGGACGGCAGCCCGCCTCGGCCACCGGACCCACGCCGTGTGCACGGCGGAGGACGCCGAGGCCCTGCACGTCCGTCTCGCCGACGGGGCGACGACCCTCCCGGGCACCGGTCCCGCCGGCTATCTCGATGTAGCCGCCCTCGTCGACGCCGCCCAGGGCTGCGGCGCCAACGTCCTGCACCCCGGCTACGGCTTCGCCTCGGAGAGCCCTGCGCTGGCCGAGGCTTGCGTCGCCGCTGGTGTAGCGTTCGCCGGCCCGGACGCCGAGGTGCTCAGACTGGTCGGCGACAAGCTCGCCGCGCGACAGCGGGCCGCCGAACTGGGGCTGCCGGTGCTGCCCGGCTCACCGGGTCCCGTCGACGCCGGCGGCGCCGTGGCGTTCCGCGACGAACTCCGTCGCGCGAACGGCAGCGGGGCGGCCATCGTCCTCGAGGCCGCGGCAGGTGGCGGGGGCCGCGGGATCCGGGTGGTGCGCGACGGCGATGACATCGCCGCCCTCCACACCCGGGCCGCTTCCGAGGCCCGCGCCGCCTTCGGCGACGGCGACCTGTTCGTCGAGGCGCTGTTCCCGTCGGCCCGTCACATCGAGGTGCAGATCGTCGGGGACGGCTCCGGGCGGGCGGTGGCCCTCGGCGACCGCGACTGCAGCGTCCAACGTCGCCATCAGAAGCTGCTCGAGATCGCGCCTGCCCCGGGTCTCGAGCCGGCGCTGCGTGCCCGGCTCGCCGACGAGGCGGTCGAGCTGGCGTCCTCACTGCACTACCGCGGGGTGGGGACGGTCGAGTTCCTGGTGCCGCTCACAGCTGGCAGCTCGGGCAGCACCGACCACGTCTTCCTCGAGATGAACCCGCGGCTCCAGGTGGAGCACACCGTCACCGAGGCCGTCACCGGCGTCGACCTCGTCGCCGTCGGGCTGCAGCTCGCCGCGGGCGCGACGCTCGACGAGCTCGGTCTGACCGACCGGCACACCGCCGGAACCGCCGTGCAGGCGCGGCTGTGCACCGAGACGCTCGGCGCCGACGGAGCCGTCCGACCGGCGAGCGGGCGGCTGACGGGTGTCCACCTGCCCGGCGGGCCGGGGCTACGGGTCGACACCGCCGCCTACGCCGGGTGGGAGGTCTCCCCTGCCTTCGACTCGCTGCTGGCGAAGGTCGTCGCCGTCGCCGACGACCTGCCCGCCGCGCT
>JAVEDQ010000191.1 GCA_030840885.1 Frankiaceae bacterium | reverse complement strand
CAGCGAGGTACGCGTCGGTCACCTGTCGGTGGCCGAGAACGCCCGATAGGTCGATCTCGAGGTAGCTGACGTCATCGAGCCATTGCTCGTGCTTGGGGTGCCGGGTGACGACGGATAGAGCCTCTCTCGCTTCCACGATGCTCGATCCCTGACGGATCAGAAGCCTCAGGAGGGTGCGCTGCACCGTCGGGCAGGTGGCAAATAGTGCGGCGCTGCGAAACCACGCGCGGGCCGGCTCGTGGTGGACGTGCTCCGCAACCACCAGGGCCACCAGCACGTTGCCGTCGAGCAAGTAGGGGCGCTGACTGCCCTCAACCATCGTCGTCGGCGGCTGCAACGTCCTCCGCTGTGACGCGCCCGCTCACATGCAGCGTCGGCAACCCGGTGTCCGGGTCGACCTCGATCGGGTGCATGCGCTGCTCCCCGGCAAGGGCGGTCCGCAACAGGCTCGCGACCGTCCGACTGAGCGTCTGGTGACGGTCGCGCGCCACTTGCATGGCTGCTCGATGCACGTCATCCGGAAGGTCTACTGTCGTTCGCATCACTTCATCATAAGGTGCATCACATGTTCCGGGGCAACGACGGTTGCACCCCGCCTCCGCGTGTGAGCCGTTCCCGCGACGTCAAGGACGCTCAGGGCCGACGAGCCGGCGGGACGGCGTAGAGCACGAGGTCCCAGCCCTCTTCGTTGTGCGGCCGCAGCGCCAACGTCAGGTCGTCGCGCAGCTGGTGCACGGCCAGCGGGATGCGCCAGAGGTGGTCCTGCCGGTGATAGACCGACGCCGCAACGACGGTCTCGCCGGCCGCGATGGTCCGGCCTGCACCGGCGAGGGCGTCGAGTTCCGCGCCCTCGATGTCCATCTTCAACATCGTCGGGCGGGGCAGCCCGAGCTCGTCGACGAGGTGGTCGATCGGGACGCAGAGCACGTCGGTGACCTCGGCGTCGGAGCCCTCGACCGCGAGGCCGGTGCTCGACGGCTCCCCGGTGATGGCGAACCGGAGGGTGGCGTGCTCGGCGCCGACGGCGTAGGGCAACACCCGCACGCGACGAGCGGTCTCGTCCGGCAGCTGGCCGAGGAGTTCGAGCAGCCGTGCCCGACTGGCCCGGTCCGGCTCGAGCGCCACCCAGGTGTGGAAGTCCGGGCCGAAGTGCGCCAGCCAGCTGGCCAGGGTGTCGCCGTCGTAGGCGCCGCAGTCGAGCATGACCTCGCCGGCCATCGGTCGGACGAGCCCGGGCTGCAGGTAGTGCAGCCCCGCGTCCTTCACCGGCAGACCGGACGGGTCGCCGGTGAGGCGGAACCGGACCTGCTCCAGGTACTCGAGACGGGACCGATCGTCGCCGAGCAGGTCGAAGGCATGGCGCACGTCCTCGGCCTGGCGGAGCAGCCGGGAGGGCAGGTCCATTGCATAGAACGGCAGGATCTGTTGGGCGTGGGCCCACGCCAGCTCCGCAGCAGGCCTCACCACCCGTGCGCCCAGCCGATGCAGCTGGCCCTGCGAGTGGGCGAAGCGATGTGGGCTCCCGGCGCCCCAGATCGTGACGACGAAGGCGGCGTCACCGAAGCGCGCGACCGCCTGTTCGGGGCTCAGGACGGGCGTCCCGTCGATGGTGCTGCCCCAGCGGGCGGGATTGTTGTCGGCGAAGGCCAATGGCTCGACGCCATCGGCCCGCAGCCCATGCTGGAACCGGCGTCCGAGCCCGCCGGAACCCATCAGCACGACGCGCTCAGCGCTGACGTCGGCGGCGTCGGCGAAGGCGGAGGCTTCGCGACGTTCAGCGGCGGTGACGGATTCGCCGAGGAGCAGGTCGAGCTCCTCGGAGGTGCTCGGCGCGTACGTGGTCACGTGAGCTCCTGCATGGCGGAGGTGGCGAGGGAACGGTGCACGGCAAGAGCGATTCGGGTGGTTGCGGCTGCGTCATGGAGCCCGGTCGGCGGCGCGGTCCGTTCGCGGCAGCAGCGGAGGAACTCCGCCATCTCGTCGCGAAACAGTTGCGTGCGTGAGTAGCCGGCGAAATCGTCGCTCTCGACCACGCACCCGGTGGTGTCGCGACGGATCAGGCAGGAGGTGCGCAGATCGATCTCGACGGTGCCGCGGTCGCCCACGACGCGGCAGGTGCGGCGCGAAGGCCGCTGCAAGTAGTCCAGGTGCACGGTCACCGGCAGTGGGCGCCCGTCGACCTCGTGCTGGAACAGGATCGTGGCCGTGTCCTCGACGTCGATCTCGAGCTCGCCGAGTCGCCCGCCCACAGCGAACAGCCGCCGCGGAGCGCCGAACAGCCATCGCACGTAGTCGAGTTCGTGGATCTGCGTGAGCACCACCCCACCGCCGAGCTCCCGCCGGGCGGCGTAGGAGGTGCGGTAGTCCTCGTAGGGATGCCAGGACGGCAGGTGCTCGGCCTGCTCGACCTGGACGGTGATGAGCCGGCCGAGCTCGCCGCCGGCGAGGATCCCGCGCAGTCGGCGCAGGGCGGGGGAGAACCGCATCTGGCAGCCGATGGCCACCACTGCTCCGCTCGACTCGGCGACAGCGAGCAGGTCGTCGACCCCGTCGTCGGTGTCGGACAGCGGTTTCTCGATGAAGACGTCGGCGCCGGCGTCGATCGCGGCCCGCGCCGTCGGCACGTGGAGACGGGTCGGGGTGGCGACGACCACGATGTGCGGTGCGCACGCGAGTGCTTCGCTGAGGTCGGAGAACACCCCACCGTCGCAGTCGTCGTCCGGCGAGCCGTCAGTGACCGTCAGCTGGTCGGTGATCCGGGCGCCACCCGTTTTCGAGCGCCACGCAGAGAGCACCAGTTCGTCGCCGAGCAGTGCGCGCAGGTTGCGGGCGTGCCGCTGGCCCACGGCGCCCAACCCGACCATCAAGACCCGGACGGTCATGAACCGCCCCGGCGCGGCAGGACGGGGAGAAGGTTCGCGGCCAACTCCGCACGTGGCAGCAGCGGTGCCAGGTCCTCGATCGGACGGGAACGGAACCCGCCGTCCGGCAACGCCTCGCTTGTCTGCGCCGGCTCCCGGGCTTCGGAGCGGGGTGTCGGCACGTCGCAAATCACCGGACCCGGAGTCGCGAGGACGGCGGCCAGCTGACTGGAGAGGTCGCCGTTTGGATCCAGCCGTCGGTAGGTCAACCCGTAGGCCGCAGCGATGGCCTCGAGCGGTGGCAGTGTCAGCCCGCTGGTCGCGTCCGCGCCGGCGAGCCGGCCGAACCAGCGCTGCTGCGACGCCCGGATGGAGGCGTAACCGTCGTTGGACAGGACGAACATCTTGATCGGAAGGTCGAGTCGGCGCATGGTTTCGAGCTCCTGGACGTTGAGCTGGAAGCCGCCGTCGCCGTCGACGGAGATCGTGCGTCGGCCACCCGCGGCGAGGCAGGCGCCGATAGCCGCGGGCGGCCCGTAGCCCATGGCACCGAGCGCCGTGGTGTAGACGACACGTTGTCCCGTGTGGACGCGCAGGGCGAGCAGGAAGATCTCGATGCCCAGCCCACTGCTGCCGGTGGCGACAACATCCGTGGGCTCGATCAGGTCCGACAATGCGTCAGCCAGCGCGAAGGTGCTGAAGCGCTCCGCAGCGGCGCGGTGCTCGGCGCTCACCACCGGGTACGTGGTGCGCCATGCCAGGCACTGATCGCGCCAGGCTGCGGTCGTGGTGGGCTTCCTGGCGCCCTCGGCGGCAAGCTGGGTCAACAGCTCGCGGGTGAACGCGCCGACGTCGGCGCACACCGGCTGCGCAACGGCGCCGGCGAGCTTGCCGAGTTCCGCCGGGTCGATGTCAACGACGATCTTGTGGGCCCGTCGCCCGAAGTCGGCCGGGTCGTAGCCGGTGGTCACCAGGTCGAGCCGGGCTCCTAGGCACAGCAGAACATCAGCGTTCTGCAGGGCGAAGTTCGGCCCACGTGCGGCGAGCGGACCGGGGCGCCCGACGAACAGGTCGGAGTCGTCCCCGATGATGCCCTGTGCCGGCCAGGTCGACAGGACGGGAATCTGCAGGGTCTCCACGAGGTGGCGCACCGCGGCCTCGGCGCCGGCGAGTCGCACCCCGGCGCCAAGCAGGACCAGGGGTCGCCGGGCCTGGGCGAGTGCGGTGAGAACCGAAGTCGCGGCCTCCCGCAGCTCTCCGATCGCGAGTTCGGGTCCCTCGGCAAGTTCGGCCGGGTCGAAGCCGACCAGGCTCGTCGGGTCGATCGGTGCTGCTTGCACGTCGAGGGGGATATCGAGCCAGACCGGACCCGGTCGGCCGGTGCTGGCCACGTGGAGCGCGCGCTCGAGGGCGTAGCGAATGCTCGTCGGCTCGACGACCAGAACGGCTTCCTTGGTGATCGGCCCCACCAAGGAGACGATGTCGACCTCTTGGACGCCGCGTTGTCGGACGCCCGTAATTCCGATGAGGTCGTCGCGCTTGGCCTGTCCGGAGATGACGAGCATCGGTGTGGAGTCCAACCAGGCTCCCGCCACGCCCGTGATCGCGTTGGTCCCGCCAGGACCGGTGGTGACGAGGCACAGCGCCATCTGGCCGGAGACCTTCGTGTAGGTCTCGGCCGCGATGGCGGCGGCCTGCTCATGCAGCGTGAACACGACGTCTAGTTCGGCACAGGCCCCGGCTGCGTCGTCGAGGTGCATCGCGCCGCCGCCCGGCACGGCGAACGCGTGGCGGAAGCCGGCGTCGACGAGCGCCTGCATCAGCCAGTCCGCGACTCGGATGCGGGCCGGGGCGGCCGGCTGCGCGTCTTCCATCGATGCTTCGACAACCAGTGTCACTCGTGCCTCAATCTCGATCGGTTCCGCGGGCGTGCACGCAGAGGAGGTATCGACTCGCGTCAAAGGCGCGTGAGCCGAGCAACCCGGCGTCACGTCAGCTTCGGCGCCACCTCGCGGGCTATCAGATCCAGGTGGTCGTAATCGTCCATGTCGAGGATCTGGAGATAGACCGTGTCGACCCCCATCGCGGCGTACTGGCTCAGCTCGTCGACGACCTGTTCCGGGGTACCGATGACCCTTCCTGGCAGGGCCGACATCCGACTCGGTTCCCAACCGGCGTTGGCGCTTCGCCTCACGGCCTCAGCCCAGGTGGAACCGCAGCACAAGGTCACCACGGTGGACCACCGCTCCGGGTGGCGTACTCCTCGTTCGTCACAGCTGGTTCTGACGCGGGCGAACTGTTCCGCACAGTCCTGGGCAGTGCCGAAAGGACGGTTGAACTCGTCGGCACGGCCGGCCACCAGACGAGGGCCGACCTTCGGACCATTGCTTCCCAGAATGATCGGGACCCGCGGCTGCGCCGGTTTCGGCAGTCCGAGGCAATCAATCAACTGGATGTGCCGACCCTTGTAATCGAATGACTCACCTGAAGGTGTCGTCCACCAGAGGTCGAGCAGCTCCAGGAGATCGAGCAGACGTTCGGTCCGCTCGGGGAAAGGCGGGAACGGGATACCGAGGCTGCGGTGCTCGGCCTCGAACCACCCTGTTCCCAACCCGAGTTCGAGGCGCCCACCGCTCATCGCGTCGACCTGAGCGATTGCGATTGCCGTGGGTCCGGGGTACCGGAAGGTGACCGGGGAGACCAGGGTCCCGAGGCGGATACGCCGCGTCTCCCGGGCCAGTCCTGCAAGCGTCATCCAGGCATCGGTGGGACCCGGCCCGACCGGTCCCTCGCCTTGGTTCCGCAGGTAATGGTCGGACCGGAAGAAACCGTCGAAGCCGCAGGTCTCGGCAGCCCGTGCGAGGCCGAGGATGCGCTCGTAGGAGGCGCCCCGCTGGGGCTCGACGGTGATGCGCATCCTCATGGCAGTGTGCCGGCGCCGATTCGTCGACTACCGGCAGAACACGTCACGGCTCGGCAGCCCATGGCTTCGACCGCGCGTCGGATCGCGTTTCCGCTGAGCAAGGAACCGACCACCACAGGTGCGGTGGAGCCTGTCAGCGAAGCAGGAGAGTTGACGGTCCGCCCGCCGAATCGCAACCCGCAACGGGCGCCGTTGGCGTCGACCACCTCGGTCAGTCGCCGACGTTGTAGTGCGGGCAGCGCCAGGAGCTTCATGGTGAACTCGCCAGCTCCCCAGACCGCAAACTCCTCATCGTCGGCGAGCTCTTCTTCGAGCCGCGCGTCGATCTCGGCGAAGTCGGCTGCTGACCGAGCCGCGAAGGCGCAGAGGGTCTCGCGGAGCTGGGTGTCATCCTGGGGAAGAAGCTGCGGGTCAGACGTGCGACGCCACGCGGTTGCTATGGCCGAGCACGGGTGTCCGGGAACCAGCTCGGGCTGCCACCTCACCAGCCCCTCGGTTTCGAAGCCGTGTCGCCGGGCCAGGATGCGCATCGACTGGGCGGAGAAGTGGTTGACGTGCTCGATCCCGAAGTCCTGGTACGGCGCGATGTAGGGATCGAGGTAGCTAGAGGCGTCCGGCACATCCACGTAGAGGATGCCGTCAGGTCGCAGGTGATCGGTGACGATGCGCAACGCCTCATCGACGTCCCAGAGGTGCTCCAGCACCCCGATCATGGTGATGCAATCGAAGAGGCCGAGATCGTCGGGCATTGCCGACAAGGTCCCGACCTCGACTCGTACGCCGTGGACCGCAGCTGCGATGTCTCGGGAATCCGTTGATGGATCCAGCCCGACGACGTCGGCCACGCCGCGTCGGCGTAGGGCTGCGAGCAGCGTCCCGGTCGCGCAGCCCACGTCGAGAACGCGCGCACCCGTGTGCGGTAGGAAAGTGATGATCCGCTCGGCGACGGCGTCCAGCCGGGCAGCGGTGTGCTCGCTCTCGGCGACCTGGACCCTGTTGTTCGAGGTGGCATCGGGGTCAGCCGGCGGTGACTCGAGATCAGCCTCGTGCGCGTACTTGGCAGATTCCGCGTAGTAGGAGTCGTAGAAGTCGAGTGACGCGGCGACGTCGGCGAAGCCGGTGCCGCACGAGCGGCAGGCGACCACGTCGTATCCGTCGCCGAGCGGGTGGCCGTCGGGGGCCTGCAGCGCGAGTTCGTGCACGAGATCTGCCCGGGAGCCGCGGCAGGCCGGGCACGGCCGGTTCGTCGGGCGCCCCGACGCGTGCGTATCCGGTGCGGTTGCCGAGACAGCGTCGAGCAGGGTCACGACGTCAACGCCTTTCGTTGATGAATTCGGAAATGACCTCGGCGATGTAGTCGATCTCGACGTCGGTCAGGCCGGGGTAGCAGCCGACCATCACGGCCGACTCCATGAGCTGGTCGGTGCGGTGCAGGTCGCCGACGACGCGGTAGCCGGTGCCGGCCGCGACGTGCTCGGCGAACATCGGCTGGCGGAGCATGTTGCCGGCGAAGAACAGGCGCGTCTGGATGCGGCGGTCCTCGAGTCGGTCCCGCAGCTCGTCGCGCGTGAAGGGCGCATCGGGCCGGACCGACATCAGGAAGCCGAACCAGCTCGGGTCGCTACCCGGCGTCGCTTCCGGGAGCTGCAGGACGTCGCGGCAGCCGTCCAGCGCGGCGACGAGCCGGCTGTGGTTGCGCTGGCGGTCGGCGGTGAACTCGGGGAGCCGTTCGAGCTGGCGGACGCCGATCGAGGCCTGCAGGTCGGTCATCTTGAGGTTGTAGCCGAAGTGGCTGTAGACGTATTTGTGGTCGTAGCCCCGCGGCAGCTCACCGAAGCACTGCGTGAACCGATCGCCGCAGGTGTCGCTCTTGCCCGGGTCGCACCAGCAGTCGCGCCCCCAATCCCGGAAGGAGCTGACGGCCCGCTCGAGGTCCGGGTCGGTGACGTGGACGGCCCCGCCCTCGCCCGTCGTGATGTGGTGGGCGGGGTAGAAGCTGCTGGTCGACAGGTCGCCGAAGCCCCCGACCGGACGGCCGTGCCAGAGCGAGCCGAGGGCGTCGCAGGTGTCCTCGATCAGGAACAGGTCGTGGCGGCGGCAGACGTCGAGCACGGCGTCGAGGTCGAACGGGTTGCCCAGCGCGTGGGCCAGGGCGATGGCCCGCGTTCGGGGCCCGACGGCGGCCTCGATCAGGGACGGGTCGATGTTGGCGGTGGCCAGGTCGACGTCGACGAAGACGGGTACCAGGCCGTTCTGCATGATCGGCGCGACGGTGGTCGGGAAACCCGCGGCAACGGTGATGACCTCGTCGCCAGGGCGGAGCCGCCGCTCGCCGAGGTAGGAGCTGGTCAGCGCGCTGACGGCGATGAGGTTCGCGGAGCTGCCCGAGTTCACCAGCCGGGAGTGCGTCTGGCCGACGGTCGCGGCGAGGCCCTTCTCGAACCGGCGGGCCCAGCGGCCGGCGGTGAGCCAGATCTC
>JAVEDQ010000153.1 GCA_030840885.1 Frankiaceae bacterium | reverse complement strand
GTGGTCGGTACCTCCCGTACGGCGACCAGGCCGTGCTGGAGCTGCGGGTCCGGGACGTGGGGGTGCATCCCGTCCTGCTCGGGCCGTACTCCCGATTCGACTTCTACCACCCAGGTCCGCTCGGCGCCTACCTGCTGAGCGTTCCCTACCGGCTGCTGGGGGAGGCGCACGAGTCACTCGCCATCGGCACGCTGCTGATCGCCGCCCTGAGTCTCGGCGGGTGCGCGTACATCGTGCGGGCCAGATTCGGCACTGCTGCCGGGCTGTGGACGATCGTGGTCCTGGTCGTCACGCTCCGCCTGATGGAAGCCGGGTTCCTCCGCGACTCCTGGAACCCCTACCTACCCGTGCTTCCGCTGCTGCTCGCAGTCCTCCTCTGCTGGACCGCGCTCACCGGTCGCCCCATGGCGTTGCCGATCGCGGTCCTGCTCATGTCGCTGGCCGTGCAGTCCCATGTCGGCTACCTCGCGCCGGTGGGGGCGACGCTCGGGTTGACGGGCCTCGGCCTGCTCGTCGGTTGGCTGCGGCGGCGCCGGGGCACCGGCGACCCCGGCGGCCGGCGTCTGCTCGTGGCGCTGGGGACGACCTTCGTCGTTACCGGACTCGTCTGGTTGCCACCTCTGGTCCAGCAGCTGACCGGTGATCGACCGAACGGGTCGGCGCTGCTGCACTACCTACGCACCTCTCAGTCCGACTCCACGGTCCGCCTCGGCGTGCGCGCCATCGCCGACGAACTGGCGAAGCTGCCGACCTACGCGGTCGGGGTGCAGCCTCCGCACCAGGTCCTGTTGCCGCTGCAGGAACCGCTCTGGGCGGCGGTGCTCGCGGCCGGCGCCTTCGCGCTGGCGGTGTTCGTGGCCTGGCGGCAGCGCCGGGGGGATCTGCTCTGGTTGGCTGCGCTGACGGTGGTTCTCGGCCTTGCCGGGGTGGCGGCCGTGGCGCGTGTGCAAGGCCTTCCGTTCCCCTACGTCACGGCGTGGACCGCCGTCGTCGGCGCCCTCGTCTGGATCTTCGTCGGGGTGACCCTGCTGCCCGTGCTGGCCGGTTTCGTCACGAGAGCGCGGCTGACGCGGGAGGTGGCGAGACCAGTGCTGACGGCAGCCGGGGTGGTCGGGACGGTCGCGGCACTGGTGGCCGTTGTCGGGCTCACCGCGGCGACCGTGCGCGCGCCGACTCCACAGACGGACTACTCGGGGAACCTCACCGCGCTGGAGCTCGCGGTCCGCCAGGATCTGGCGCAGCGTGGTCTGGTGGGGCCGGACGGCCGCTCGGCGGTCCGGGTCGATTTCGCGTCGACGACGCGTCCCGTCATCGTCGGCACGTCCTTCCCGGGCTACGGGCTCGTGCTCGCGCTGGTCCGCGATCACGTCGACGTGCAGCTGGCCCCCTTCTGGCAAGGGCCGATCGAGCAGCAGAACGTGAAGCAGACCGACCCGGCGCGCTACGTCGTCACGCTCGCCTACGCCGACGGTTCCTCGCCGCCACCCGCTGCCGGCCAACGCGTGCTCGCCGTCGCCGGGGAGTACCAGGTCTACGGCGGCCCGTCCCAGTAATGACGGCGAGTCCTCCGATACGGCAGGTACCTCGAGAATCCGGTGCCCGCGGGCCGGCGCGCGCCTACTTCCCGGGGGTCGAAGGCCTCCGGGCGGTTGCCGCGCTGCTGGTCCTCTGCACCCACGTCGGTTTCGTCTCCGGGCTCAACACCAGCCCCGGGGTGCTCGGGGCGCTGACCGCGCGCGCCGAGGTCGGCGTCGGAGTCTTCTTCGTCATCTCCGGCTTCCTGCTCTACCGGCCGTGGGCGGCTGCCCACCTCCGGGGCGAGCCCGGCCCACCGCTCGGCCCCTTCCTGCTGCGCAGACTCCTCCGGATCCTGCCGCTCTACCTGCTGGTCCTCGCCACGACGGTGGCGCTCGTCCCCTCGGCACGGCCGCAGGACGGATGGGATCTCCTCCTGCTGCCGCTGCTGGGCCAGGTGTATCGGCACCAGACGGTCTATCTGGGCATTCCGCAGGCGTGGAGCCTCTGCGTCGAACTGGCCTTCTACCTGACGCTTCCGTTGTGGGCGGCCTTCGTCGGCCGCCACCGGCTCTCGGCTTCCCGGCAGTTCCGCCGCGAGGTGTGGTGCATCGTCGGCCTCCTGGTCACGGGTCTGGTCTCGCGCTACGTGCTCGAGGTGACCGAGCCGGTGCCGTGGGCGGTCTGGCACGGGTTCCTGCCGGTCTGGTTCGATCTGTTCGCTCTGGGCTTCCTGCTCGCCGTCCTGTCGGTGCGCTGGAGCCAGACGGCGACCGGCACGCGCCGTCGCATCGGTCGTCGGACGACCGTGACGTGTTGGTCGCTGGCGGCCCTCGCCTACTTCGTCCTGGCGACGCAGCTCGGGCTCGGCCGGACTCCGCTCTACGAGCGGACGCCAGGTCAGGCGGTGGCGGAGGAGGCCCTGTGGGGGGCCATCGCGTTTCTGCTGCTGCTTCCGGCCGTTCTCGGCAATCCCCGGCCTCTGCTGTGGCGCCCGGTCGCGCTCGTCGGGCTCGCCTCCTACGGCGTCTACCTCTGGCATCAGCTGGTGGTCCGGGAGCTCCTGGACCTGAGCGGTCGGCAGCTGTTCCAGGTGCCGTTCCTGCCCTTTCTGGCAGTCGTCCTCGTCGTGACCGTCGCGCTGGCGGCCGTCACGTACTCCGCGGTCGAGCGCCCTGCCGTGCGGTGGGGCCGCCGCCTGGGGGTGCGTGCCGAGGTCCGTACCGATACCCACTCGTGTCGGAACGGTTCCGCAGGACCCCCCGCGTAATCTCGGCCTGTCATCTGCTCCCACCAGGAAGGGTCTCGGAGGACTGCGTGCACGGTGCGGAGCTGGTGGACGACACGCCGGACGCGGTTCGCGACCCGTCTTCGGAGGGCGCCACCGCCGGATCAGCTGCCCCGGCTCGGCGCATCCGGTCCTGGCGATGGGGTGCGACCTGGGCCGTGGTCGCGGTGTTCCCGCTGTTCGCCATGGTGCTCAGCCTGGCGCGGAGTGGCTGGCGCCCGGCCGGGGACGAAGCGGTCATCGCCTGGCGGTCGTGGGACGTCTTCACCGCCCATCGTCCGCTCGTCGGTCAGTTCACGGTCGGCGGCAGCCTCGGCAGCAACCAGTCCGTGTTCGACCCCGGCCCGCTGCTCTACGAGGTGATCGCGCTCCCGGCCCGCCTCGCGCCCGGGATCGGTCCCGCGATCGCGGTCCAGCTACTGGTCGCCCTGAGCCTGCTGGTGGCCTGCACGGCGGCCGTCAGCGTCGCCGGGCGCTGGGCCGGTCTGGGGGTGGCGGCCGGGGGACTGCTCCTCGAGTGGAGCCTGGCGGCGCAGCTGGCCGGCACCCCGACCTGGAACCCGTACGCGCCGCTCGTCCCCTTCGCGGCCATGCTGGTCCTGGCGTGGGCGGCGGCGGCGGGGCGGCTGTGGTGGATGGTCCCGCTGGTGTTCCTCTCGTCGTTCTGCATCCAGGCGCACCTGATGTTCGTCGTGCCCTCCGCCGCCGTCCTGCTCGTGTCCTTCCTGAGCGGGGTGTTCGCCGCTCGCGGCCTCCACGCCCGCGTCGTCCGTCCGACGCTCGTAGCCGTCGTGGTCGGGGTGGTGTGCTGGACGCCCAGCGTCGTCCAGGAGCTGCGGCCCGGCCCCGGAAACCTCACCTTGTTGTCCCGCTCCAACGTCAGTGAGGGCGTCTTCGGCTGGGACTTCGCCTTGCGGCAGCTCAGCCGCGGCTTGAATCCGGCGACCCTGGTCTGGCTCCGACCCCCCAAGCGGAACATGCTGCCCGGCCACGGTCCCGGTGGTGTCGCCGGTCTGCTGACCATCACGAGCGTGCTCGTCATCCTGCTGGCGCTGGCGTTGCTCACCGTCCTGGCGTGGAGGCAGCGGCGGTACCCGGCGGCCGGTCTCGCCCTGGTCGCCCTGACCGCCGACCTCGCGACCCTGTTCTTCTTCTCCCGCTTCCCGACCGGGGGCGCGCTCTCGTTCAACTACGTGCAGAACCTGGTCTGGCCCGTCGGCCTGTTCACCTGGGGAGCGCTCGTTACCGCGGCCGTCGCCGCGGTTCGGGCGGGACGGATGCCGACACCGGATGCCGCACTCGGAGCGCGTGGCCGACGGCGGGTTCCCGGGTTCTCGAGGGGGCACGCGACTGCGCCCTGGGCCGTGGCGGGCCTGACCGTCGTCTCACTGATCTTCGCCGTGTTCCTCTACGACGCCGCCCCGAGGTACGAGCTGAAAGCCGGGGAGCGCCCGGACGAGGTCGCGGCGGCGGCGAGACTCGTCGCGCTCGTACCCGGCCCGCCGCAGCCAGGCCAGCGGTTGTTCATCCGGGTGCCGGTCCGCAACGGCTTCGACGCGTTGATGGACATCAGCTGGGAGATGGCGGCGGCCTACCAGCTCCGGACGCAGGGCTGGACGCCCGTCGTCACGCAGGACATCTGCCAGCAACTCGAGCCCGTCTACTGCGGCCGACCCGACGATCGGACCATCCAGGTCGGCGACGAGGTCCCGCCGGGCGCGCAGCTGCTCGGGACCATCCCTGCTCCGTCGGGCCCTCACCCCACACTTCGCCAGGTCTGGATCATGTCTGGAAGAAGCTGATCCGCACGTCGCAGATCCGCTTGGCGCCAGGAATTCCGGGTTCGCGCGGGACGGCAAGTTGTTCTCAGGAGGGAGTCACCGTGGTCGCGCCGCCCGACCTGTCGATCGTCATCCCCGCTTACATGGAAGGGAACGTGATCGGCGCCTCGCTGGAGAGACTCGCGGAGTTCCTCGACAGCCGGGACTACGGCGGAGTGGAAGTCCTCGTCGTCGTGGCCGACAGTCCTGACGGCACCGCCGAGATCGCCACGCGCAGGGCAGGGCTGTTCTCGGATCTCCGGGTCATCCACGCCGGCTGCCGCCGCGGCAAAGGACGCGACACGCGGCTCGGCATGTTCGAGGCCCGCGGCCGCTACCGCATGTTCATGGACGCCGACCTGGCGACCCCGCTCCACTACCTCGACGACGTCGCGGACCTGATGCGTCGGGATGCTGCGATCGGCATCGCGGTGCGGGACCTGCTCACGACGCACCGGACCTGGGCTCGCCGGCTGCTGTCGAAGTGCGCCAACCTCGCCGCCCAGGTGCTCGTGGTTCCGGGTGTCAAGGACACCCAGTGCGGGTTCAAGGTCTTCGAGGCCTCCGTCGCGGAGGCGACCTTCGGGCGGATGACCATGTTGAGCTGGAGCTTCGACATGGAGCTGCTGGCGATCGCGCGGTCGCTGCGCTACCGCATCGACCTCATCGACGTCCCCGACTGGGCCGATCCCAAGGTCGCCGGCGACGGGCTCGTCGGTGACTCCCACATCCGGGTCGTCCTCGACGGTTTCCTCGACCCGTTCCGCATCCGGCTGAACGTGTGGCGAGGCCGGTACAGGACGGTGACGTACCAGCATCAGCCACTGTCCGGTTCGGACGCGGTGAGCTCGGACGCCGGAACTACTGCTGCCGCCGGCCCCCCGGCAGCCGCGCCACGAAGATGACCGTGCCGGGGAACAGCCGGCCGCGCAGCGGGCTCCACTGACCCCACTCCCGCGTGAGGCCCTCGGGCCATTCGGGCTCGAGAACGTCGAGCACCTCAAAGCCGGCAGAGCGCAACTCGCGGATCCGGTCGCCCATCGTCCGGTGCGACTCGACATAGGTCGGAGCCCCGCTGCCACCGATCTCGAGATAGGCGCTGCGGTCGAAGTACGACCGCTCGACGACCAGCCCCTCGGGGCCGGGATCGTCGCGGAAGCACCACCGCATCGGGTGGTTGACCGAGAAGACCCAGCGGCCGCCGGGCCGGAGGACGCGGGCGACCTCGGCGTGCAGCGCCCCGCTGTCCGCGACGAAGGGGACCGCACCGAAGGCGGAGCAGACGATGTCTACGGCCGCGTCGCGCAGCGATAGCACGGTGGCGTCGGCCTGGACGAGCGGGACGGTCCGGCCGGCCGCCGCACGGGCATGGCGCAGCTGCCCGGCGCTGAGGTCGAGTGCCACCGGGCGTGCCCCTTCGGCGGCGAGCCACCGGGAGCACTGCGCGGCCCCGGCCCCGATCTCGAGGATTCGCCTTCCGGCAATGTCCTCGCGCGAACCGAGAAGGCGGGCGTCGGCCTCCCGCAATCCTTCGGGACACCAGACGAAATCACCGATGTCGGTACCGCCGCCGAGGAATTCGCCGTGCTCGTCCTGGTAGGCGTCGGCCTCGGCGTCCCACCACCTGCGGCTGGCCAGCACGGCCTCGCTCTGGTCCACCTCGCCGTAGCCGACCTCGGCCACCGCTTCGACACCCAGCTCCCGCGGACCCAGGCCGGACCGTGCGAAAGGCGGTGGCGGCAATGGGGGAGGCGGGAATGGGGGAGGCGGCAATGGGGGCACCTGCGTCACCGGCCCATTCTGCGGCGGATATCGCCCGTACGGCGGCGTCCGACGTGTACCACGATGACTTCCGGTGCCGTAAAGTCTGTGAGGCACGAGGGTCTGTGTGTCTCATACGGAGCAGGCCCACTCGAACGTCTGAGACGGTTCCGACAGCCCGGCAGCATGTGTCGCGGTGCAGTTGTCCCCCCGACCCGGCGCTCGGACCGGCCCTCGTGGCGTGGACACCTGACCATCCCTTGTCCGGAGCCAACCCCTTGACAGCTAGCACCACCGAAGCCCCGACTCGTCCCGCGCAGGTCGCGATCAACGACATCGGATCGGCTGAAGACTTCCTCGCGGCGATCGATCTCACGATCAAGTACTTCAACGATGGCGACATCGTCGAAGGAACCATCGTCAAGGTCGACCGGGACGAGGTTCTGCTCGACATCGGCTACAAGACCGAGGGCGTCATCCCCTCGCGCGAGCTGTCGATCAAGCACGACGTCGACCCCAATGAGGTCGTCTCCGTCGGTGACCAGGTCGAGGCCCTCGTCCTCCAGAAGGAGGACAAGGAAGGCCGCCTGATCCTGTCCAAGAAGCGCGCACAGTACGAGCGCGCCTGGGGCACGATCGAGAAGCTGAAGGACGAGGACGGTGTCGTCACCGGCACCGTCATCGAGGTCGTCAAGGGCGGTCTCATCCTCGACATCGGCCTGCGCGGCTTCCTCCCGGCTTCGCTGGTCGAGATGCGCCGCGTCCGTGACCTGCAGCCCTACGTGGGTCGCGAGCTCGAGGCGAAGATCATCGAGCTGGACAAGAACCGCAACAACGTCGTCCTGTCGCGCCGCGCGTGGCTCGAGCAGACGCAGAGCGAGGTTCGCTCCGAGTTCCTGGCGAAGCTGGCCAAGGGCCAGGTGCGGCAGGGCGTCGTCTCCTCGATCGTCAACTTCGGCGCCTTCGTGGACCTGGGTGGCGTGGACGGTCTCGTCCACGTCTCCGAGCTCTCGTGGAAGCACATCGACCACCCGAGCGAGGTCGTCGAGGTCGGCCAGGAGGTCACCGTCGAGGTCCTCGACGTCGACATGGACCGTGAGCGCGTCTCACTGTCGCTGAAGGCGACGCAGGAAGACCCGTGGCGTCAGTTCGCCCGCACCCACGCCATCGGGCAGGTCGTGCCGGGTCGCGTCACCAAGCTGGTGCCGTTCGGTGCGTTCGTCCGCGTGGACGAGGGCATCGAGGGCCTGGTCCACATCTCCGAGCTGGCCGAGCGCCACGTGGAGATCCCGGAGCAGGTCGTGCAGGTCGGCAACGAGATCATGGTCAAGGTCATCGACATCGACCTCGAGCGCCGCCGCATCTCCCTGTCGCTCAAGCAGGCCAACGAAGCCGCGAACGCGGTCGAGCCGCACGAGTTCGACCCGACGCAGTACGGCATGGAAGCCCACTACGACGAGGCCGGGCAGTACATCTACCCGGAGGGCTTCGACGTCGAGACGGGCGACTGGCTGCCCGGCTACGAGTCGCAGCAGGCCGAGTGGGAGCGTCAGTACGAGGAGGCACGGGCTCGCTTCGAGCAGCACCTCGCGCAGATCAAGGCCGCTCAGGAGGCCGAGGTCGAGGAGAGCGGTCCGTCGACCTACAGCTCCGACGGCGAGGAGCCGGCGTCGTC
>JAVEDQ010000580.1 GCA_030840885.1 Frankiaceae bacterium | reverse complement strand
GCCTCGGGGTCGGTGCTGGGGGTCGGGCACCGTGTGGTCGCGGAGAGCGTGCCGTCCTCGCCGACGAGCCCCGCGAGGATCTTGGTGCCGCCCACGTCGACCCCGATGGCTCGACCCATGTGTGCATTTCCTCCGCGGGAAGCAGTGCCGGCAGGCCGTCCGGAACGGACGCGTTCCCGGCGAGGCTAGTGCGCGAGCGAGCCGGAACGGCGGCAGGGGCAGCATTCGGCGATGGCGAGTCGGTCACGCCGGACCGATCCGAGCTCAGGTCACCTTGATGTGCTGAACCGGCGGACGGTTCCCCCTCGACCACGAGCGCTCCGCCGCCTCGGTCGCCGACTTGTAGGCGGCGACGAGGGAGAAGCCGGCCTCGGTCAGGTGCGCCAGCACCTCGGGCTTCATGGTGTTGACCACGCCGATGAGCTGGCACAGGGGGCAGACCTTGCACTCGCTGGCCGAGCCGGCGCCGGTCATGGCCGCTCCGGTGTTCAACCAGGTCTGCAGCGTCTCGGCGAGCTTCAGCGCCTCCTCGGACAGGCTGCCCGTCGCGTGGCTGTGCGCGTTGGAGCTCTGCTCGTTGGAGCTGTGAGCGTCGGAGCCGTCGGAGGGACCGCTCGGGTCGCTGGAACCGGAGGTCGGGGATTCGGGCGTCGGGGCTTCAGGAGCTGTCATGTCGTCATCCACACCGCAGGATCGGGAACGAAGTCGACGAGCAGGCGCCCGTCGACCAGATGGGCGCCGGTGACGTCGCACCGCCGCAGCGCCGAGGGCAGGGTGAGCAACCGTCGCCACGAGGCCACCGTCACGACGAGTTCGTCGCCGCGTCGGCTCAGATCGAGCTGGTCCTTCTCGGCGAAGGGCAGCGGGATGCTGAGCGTGAAGCCGTCCGCGGTGCGCTGGACGTCCATGGGCTCGCCCTGCGGCGGGAGCCCGGTCGGATCGAGGTCGCCGTAGGCGGCACGACCGACCTCGACGAGCGCCTCGAGCCCGACCGGCTCGGCCGCCTGGTAGGGCACGCGCAGCACCGGCAGCGGCGCGAAGGACTCCTCCACCTCTGCCAGCTGCACCTCCTGGGCCTTCGCCCAGCGGTCCCGCCAGGGGTCACCCGGAGGGATGATGCGGTTCGCGAGGACGGCGTCCACCCGGTAGCCGTAGAGCGAGAGCGTGGTCATGGTGCGGCGGGCCTCGGCGACCACGACGGCTTCCGGGGTGAGGACGAGCCGGACGGCGGTCTGCTCGGCGTCGGCGAGCACGGCGCGGACCGCAGCGAGCTCCGCGTGGAGCCGCTCGACGGCGTCGAACACGACGTCGGTCGGCATCGGGACCGACGTCACGCGGTTCAGGACGGGACGCAGCGAACGGACCACTCGCCGCTCGACCGGCCAGATTCGCTTCATGTACCAGGACAGGGCGTCGGGCAGCGAGAGCAGGCGCAGCGTCTCGGCGGTCGGGGCGCAGTCGACGATGACCAGGTCGTAGCGACCCGACTCGATCTGCTCCCGGACCGCGAGCAGGGCCAGCACCTCGTCGGCGCCGGGGAGCACCGTCAGCTCCTCGGCCTCCAGCGGGTCGACCCCGACCTTCTCCAGCGCCGAGAGCAGGTAGCCCTGGACCTCCCGCCAGGTCCGCTCGAAGCGCTCCTGGGCGTCGACCTGCTGGGCGGACAGGCCGGGCTCGATCTCGATCGGTTCGCTACCCAGCCGCACGCCGAGTGCGTCGGCGAGCGAGTGCGCCGGGTCCGTGGAGATGACGAGTGTCTTGACGCCCTGCGAGGCCGCCAGCGCACCGGTCGCCGCGGCGGCCGTCGTCTTCCCGACGCCGCCTTTTCCGGTGAACAGCAGGACCTGCATACGGGTCGTCAGCCCTCGACGCGCTTCTTGAGATCCTTCAGGGCCGCGTCGACGACCTTGCTCTGGATGCGGCGGCGGATGAGCCCGGGGACGGGGATCGCGACCTCGACCGTCAGGTCGTAGACGACCCGGGTGCCGACCCCGTTCGGCTCCAGGGTGTAGGAGCCGGACTGCGACTTCTGCGACCGGCCCTCGAGCATCGTCCAGCTGACCTTGCGGTCACCGTCCCAGGTGTACTCGTTCACGTAGCTGTCGGACAGCCCCATCAGCTCCACGTCGATCCGCACCTTGCGCGCGCGGCCGTCCTCGCCGGGCTCGAGCACCTCGGTCTTCTTCACGGGGCCGGCCCACTGCGAGTAGGCACCGAAGTCCGCGATCACCGCCATCACGGTGGCGGGGTCACCCGCGATGTCGATCGACTCGTGCGCGTGGTCGGGCAACGACCGCCTCCGTTCGACGCTGCGGCGACCTCGTCGTCCCCGCGGGTGGTTCATGCCGGGTCCGGCGACGTGACCAAGGCCATTGCGCGTGACGCCGTCGGAACCGTGTTGGCCGAGGTTATCCGACCCCTGCGACCCGCTCTAGCGCTCGTGGCACGCCAGCGCTCGGTGTTCCAGTGCGCGCTGTTGCAATGGCGGAGCGCTGATCCAAAGCGGCGACGCCGCCTCAGCCCAAGAGCGTCAGCAGCAGCGGCACGAGCACCGCCAGCACGAGGCTGAGGACGACCGCCGCTGCCAGGCGGGCCGCGCGAGGCAGCCGCATGATCACACCGGCGGGAGGAGCCTGTCGGGCCGCGTCGGCCTGCAGGATCTGGAAGAAGGAGGCGCCGCAGGACGGGCAGACCTCGGCATCCAACGGGACGAGCAGCGAGCAGATGGCACAGGGCCAGCCGGCCTGCCGAGCAGGTGCCGTCCCATCGGGCGCATCGGTGCCTGCCTGGTCGGCAGACGGAGAGTCCGCTGGTTGCAGCGGAAGCGGCAGCGCAAGCTGGGCGTCGGGCACGAGGTCGGCTGGCACGAGGTGGGCCGGCACGACCTCGGCCGGCACGGCCCGAGCCGGCGCGAATTGAGCGGGCACGGATCGAGCGGGCGCGGATGGAGCGGGAAGGACCGGCGCCGGGGCTTCCCGCAGGTCGTGGTAGCACAGTCCGCACCACTGCGCGTCCGGCCGCAATGCGGCCGAACACTGGGGGCAACGGTTGTGGGCCACGGTTCCTGTATCGGTCGCCGAGCGGACACCTAGAGCCCTCGTCGCACACCGGGCGGACATCCGCGGATCCCCGCCAGGTGTGATCAGACGTTCGGAATCGGCTCCACGAGATCGGCCCGTCGCTCCCCCGCCGGCCGGTCACCCTCGAGCGCGTCCTTGAGCAGGCCCATCCCGCGCTTGGTCTGCCACGCCCGCTTGCGGGCCTCGCGCCAGATCGCGCGTACCGGGAGCACGGCGACCTCACCGGTCTCCGGGTTGGTCGGGTCCGCGCGGAGGAAGGCGTGCACGATCACCCCGTCGCCGAACGGCTCGAGCCACAGCTCGCCGTTCCCGACGAGGGGGCCGCTGACCGAGAAGTGCAGGCCCTTCACCCCTCGGTCCTTGTCCACGACGAGCCGGAGGTCCGGCCACCACGAGCGCCAGAGCGACGGGGCGTGCAGCGCCTCGGCGACCTGCTCTGCGGTGGCGACGATGAAGGTCTCGTCCATGAGGTCGACGGTCGGCACCGCTCGATCGTGCCAGTCGGGTGACAACCGAGCTGCGGGAACGATCCTTGGGACAACTCGCTGTTACCGTCTGGCCAGTTGTGCGAACCGGTAGCCACCGGTCGAGACGAGGAGTTTCCGTGCGCGAGTTCAGCGTCCCCGCGAAGGTCACAGTCGCCAAGGAGGCGAACCTGACCGACGCCGTCTTCGACAACGCGTCGCAGCATCCGGACGTCGTCGCCTTCCGCCGCAAGGTCGACGGGAACTGGAAGCCGGTGACCACCGCACAGTTCGCCGACGAGGTGCGCTCGCTGGCCAAGGGTCTCGTCGCCCGCGGTGTCCAGCCGGGTGACCGGGTCGGGCTGCTGAGCAAGACCCGCTACGAGTGGACGCTGGCCGACTACGCCATCTGGTCCGCAGGCGCCGTCACCGTGCCGATCTACGAGACCTCCAGCCCCGAGCAGGTCGCCTGGATCCTCGGCGACTCGGGCGCTGTCGCCGTCATCGTCGAGACGCCACTCCACAATGGCGTCGTCGAGCAGATCCGGCCCGAACTCGACGACCTCCGCGAGCTGTACGTCATCGACGCCGGCGGCATCGACGAGCTCGTAGGTGCCGGCAAGGACGTCTCGGACGACGACATCGAGCAGCGGCGCAGCTCGCTCGACACCTCGAGCCTCGCCACCGTCATCTACACCAGCGGCACGACGGGTCGGCCCAAGGGCTGCGAGCTGACCCACGGCAACTTCGTCTTCGACGCCACCACGACCACCGACGGTCTGTCCCACCTGTTCACCGAGGACGCCTCGACGCTCGTCTTCATCCCGCTCGCGCACGTGTTCGCCCGCATCATCCAGGTCGGCTGCGTGATCAACCGGGTGACGCTGGGTCACTCGTCGGACGTGAAGAACCTGCTGGCGGACCTCGCGGTCTTCCGGCCGACCTTCCTGCTGTCGGTGCCGCGGATCTTCGAGAAGGTCTACAACGGCGCTGTCGCCAAGACCCGCGAGGAGGGCGGCGCCAAGGCGAAGATCTTCACCGCCGCCGAGAAGGTCGCCATTCAGTACAGCGAGGCGCTCGGCCGGGGTTCCGTGCCGCCGCACCTCCGCATCGCGCACGCCGCCTTCGACAAGCTCGTCTACAGCAAGCTCCGCGGTCTGCTCGGCGGCAAGGTCGAGTACGCCGTCAGCGGCGGCGCCCCGCTCGGCGCGCGGCTCGGCCACTTCTTCCGCGGGGTCGGCGTGACCATCCTCGAGGGCTACGGACTGACCGAGACGACGGCCGGCGCAACCTGCAACCTGCCCCACGCGGTCAAGATCGGGACGGTGGGTCAGCCGATCCCGGGTGCGACCGTCAAGATCGCCGACGACGG
>JAVEDQ010000104.1 GCA_030840885.1 Frankiaceae bacterium | reverse complement strand
CGCGGGTGCGCACCGCCAGCAGCTCGGCCCGGGGGAGCTGGTCGCGCCCGCTGCCGTAGAGGCCGAGCACGAGGTCGGGCGAGAACCAGGCGAACGCCGAAACCACCACCTC
The DNA here is from genome assembly GCA_030840885.1 of Frankiaceae bacterium. Lineage (GTDB taxonomy): Bacteria > Actinomycetota > Actinomycetes > Frankiales > Frankiaceae > JAVEDQ01. The sequence goes on along the minus strand of JAVEDQ010000104.1, from coordinate 3,218 downwards.
GGGCACCGGATCCCCAAGAGCCGCGGCTCGTCCGCAGACGTAGCTGGTCAGGAAATCGAGACCCCCCTCGGCGAGGGCCTGGTTGACGCGACGGCTCCACACCGCGTGCATGGCCAGCGGCTCGGCCGCGTCCCGCAGGCGTCGCGCCGAGGTCGCCGCCGCGACGACGCCGGGGACACCGAAGTCCGGCGCCCCCGGTCGGAAGAAGGCGTCGTGCGCTGCCTCGTAGTCCATGAGCCCTCCCCACGAGCCGGTGGTGCTGGAACGAGTCTTCCCCCGACCGGCGTGCGCCGGGTCACCGGGGCCCCGTCAGCCGCGGACGGCGCTCACCAGGGCCAGCGCGGACATGACGACGAGCACCACCGCAGCCACCTGCTGGACCCGGCGCAACGGCACCAGCTTCAGCAACGTCTGGCCGAACGCGACCGCCAACCCCGACACCGCCCAGAGGGCCAGCAGCGCTCCGATCCCGACACTGACCGGGCTCTGGTAGCGCGCGGCCAGCGTCGCGGTGAGGATCTGGGTCAGGTCGCCGAACTCGGCCACCAGCACCACCATGGACGAGGCGCCGACCACCGCAAGCGTCTTGCGATCCCCGCTGATGCCCTCGACCTCGTGCTCGCCCGCTTCGGCCGACTCCTCCGGGTCCGACCGCAGCAGCAGGACCGCCCCGACGAGGAACAGACCGGCGGTGACGAATTCGACGGGTCGGCGCGGCAGTGCCGCGACGAAGCTCCCCGCGGCGACGGCCACGCCCACGTGGACGGCGAAGGCGGCCCACACCCCGGCGAGCACCGGCAGCGGCGAGTAGCGGGCACCGAGGACCAGCGAGGCCACCGCGGTCTTGTCCGGGAGCTCGCCGATGAAGTCGATGCCGAACACCGTCAGGACGAGGACCAGATCCATGCGCACCTCTCGCTCGGCCGTCAGGCCGAGGGGCGCATCCGGGGCACCATTCGACCCGGCAGCATGAGCGACCGTCGGAACAACCGGCGGTCGCGATACCAGATCGAAGGTCTCGTTCATCCGCAGCATTGCGGACCCGGAGGCCGGGCGCCGAAGCGCCAGGATGTCGACCGACCGGCGAGGAACTACTCCCCTTCGCCCGTCAGGTTAGCGCGGAGCTGCACATCGGCCCTAGACCCGCCGTCCTCATGTGAGCGGTGCGACAACGAATAACGGCACTGACACATTGGCGGATGGCACATAATCTGAAGGCATAGAGCGGTCCGGATGCGGGAACTGAAGCACCAGAACGTCAGCAGCGACGAGAGGGGAACCCCATGAGCACCGACAAGAAGGTCGACAACAAGGTCGACGAGGTCATCGGCAAGGTGAAGGACCGCGTCGGCGGCGCCACCGGCGACCGTGACCTGCAGGCCGAGGGCCAGGCCCAGCAGAGCAAGAGCAACCTGAAGCAGGCCGGCGAGAAGGTCAAGGACGCCTTCAAGAGCTGAACTGCGCCACCGAGCGGCAACACCGAGCTGCACCACCGTCAGGGGCGTCTCCGCGAAAGCGGGGCGCCCTTGACGCGTCTCGAGACGACGGCGACGCTTTACAAGATCGGCGGCCGAGCACGAGCAGGCCGTGGCGCGGGAACTCGCTGCGCTGCAGCAACCGGGAGTGACCGACAGCCAGTAACGCGCGGTGCGCTTACCGCCAGCGGGCACGGACCGCTAGCGTTCGGCGGCAGAGCCCGGGGCGGATCGCCGCCGGACGGTCGACCTCTGGAGGACCTGCCCCATGCCTGCCCCGACGAGCACTCTCGACGGTTGGACCCCGGCGCCGTTCACCGGCGGCGATCTGACCTACGACGTCTACAGCAAGGGAAGCGGACCCGGCGTCGTCCTGATCCCCGAGGTCCCGGGCCTGACCCCGGAGGTACTCGGTTTGGCCGACCACCTCGTCGAGAGCGGATTCACCGTCGCGGTCCCGTCGCTGTTCGGCACGCCGGGCAAGCCGCTGTCGCCGGGCTACGGCCTGCAGACCATGGCCAAGCTGTGCGTCGCCAGTGAGCTGAAGGCGTTCGCGGCCGGTGCGGCGCGCCCGATCTCCGCATTCCTCCGGGCCCTCGCCGCGGACCTGAACACGCGTACCCCCGGCCGCGGCGTCGGTGTGATCGGCATGTGCTTCACCGGCGGCTTCGCTCTGGCGACGGCGGTCGACGACAGCGTCCTCGCGGCGGTGATGAGCCAGCCGAGCGTGCCGTTCTCCGTCAGCTCGGCGCGCAAGCGAGACATCGGCCTCTCGCCGGCGGAGGCGCAGACCGTCCAGCAGCGGACCAAGGACGGGCTCTGCTTGATGGGCCTGAAGTTCAGCGAGGACAAGGCCTTCTCGTCACAGCGCTTCGACGCCTATCGGCAGACGTTCGGCGACGCCATCGAACTGATCGTCCTCGACAGCTCGAAGGGCAACCCGGACGGCTACTCCTCGACGGCGCACTCCGTGCTGACCGGCGAGGTCCGCCTGGACCCGCCGAACTCGGCCCTCGCGGCCCGCGAGCGCGTCGTCGCGTTCCTGACCGAGCACGTCCCCGGTGAGAACGCCGGTCGCCCGGCCTGAGGCGTGAGGCCCGAGGCTCAGCCGCGCGGGTCCTCCTGGTCCACCGCGAGCTCGGCCTGCTCCCGCCCGAGAACGCCGCCGACGACCTCTTCCGAGCTGATCCGCTCGACGCCGACGGTGACCCGCTCGTAGGGGCGCACCTGCATCTCGACGACGGGCACCTCCTCGCGCAGGACGACGACCAGCGGCGACGGCAGGGACGGGGCAGCGACGGCGGCCTCGTCGACGACCGGTGCGCGGTCGATCAACAGCTCCTCCCGCCGCACGGTGACCGTCACCTGTCGGGTCTCCGTGACCACTCGACGGCGCACGCTCAACCGCTCGCGCGGCACCCACTTCGTGCCGACGAGCAGCCTCTCCTCGGACAGCAAGGTCTCTGCGGTCGCGTCGTTCGCACCGGTGTTCATCGGCGTTCCTCTCGGGCGGACGTGCAGGACAGACATCGGCGACGAGCCGGCCCGCTCGGGGGCTGCGGACCAGCTCGTCGGTTCGGGGGGAAGCAGGGTCGCCGACGGTCTCTGGCGCTCCTGGTCGTCCTCGTCTTGGGTCTGCTCGTTTCTGGGGGGCGTCAACCGACGCTCGGCCCGCGTTGCTGCGCCCGACGGGCCGGGCATCCAGCAGCGGTCACCTGGAGAAGCAGGACGGGCGGGGCGGGA
>JAVEDQ010000085.1 GCA_030840885.1 Frankiaceae bacterium | reverse complement strand
GACGTGAAGGACGCTTTGCAGCGTCTCCCCGAGGACTTCCGGATGGCGGTCTACCTCGCCGATGTCGAGGGCTTCGCCTACAAGGAGATCGCCGAGATCATGGGCACGCCCATCGGAACGGTCATGTCACGGTTGCACCGCGGTCGCCGCGGCCTGCGGCAGGAGCTCGAGGGCTACGCGCGTGAGCGCGGGCTGATCCCCGCCGAGCAGCCGACGGACGAGATCGGCCTCGAGCGGGCCACGTCGGGGGAGGGGTCGCAGTGAGCTGTGGATCTCCGCACGAGACGGACTGCCACGACGTCCTCAACGAGGTGTACCTCTACCTCGACGGCGAGATCGATTCCGACCGCCGCGCCCTGATCCGCGACCACCTCGACGAGTGCTCCCCCTGCCTGCGCCAGTTCGGCATCGAGCAGGAGGTCAAACTCCTCGTCGCCCGCCGTTGCGGTGGCGAGAGGGCCCCGGAGCAACTTCGCGTCTCGGTGCTCTCCCGGCTGCGGACCGCGCGCATCGCGTGGGGCGCTGCCGAGTATTCGCCGGAGTAACCGCCTCCCCGGAGTAATGGCTTCACTGGAGAAGCAGTTCACACCTGCTTCACCCGTGCGCCACAGCGTCGGCGGCCAGACAAGCCATTAGCCTGACTCGTCGTGCGCATCCTCGTCACCGGCGCGGCCGGTTTCATCGGCTCGAACGTCTGCGATGTCCTGCTCGGTGACGGCCACGAGGTCGTCGGCCTCGACGACCTGTCCCGCGGCAAGCTGGAGAACCTCGCCGACGCCCGGGCAACCGGCCGGTTCTCCTTCGAGCAGTTCGACGTCACCGACCCCCGGCTCGGGGAGTTGGTGGCTCGGGTCCGGCCGGAGGCGATCTGTCACCTCGCGGCCCAGATCGACGTCCGCGTGAGCGTCACCGACCCCCTGCTCGACGCCCGGTTGAACGTGCTCGGGACCATCAACCTGCTCGAGGCCTCTCGGTCCAACGGCGTCCGCAAAGTCGTCTTCACCTCGTCCGGCGGCTCGATCTACGGCACGCCCACCGAGCTGCCCGTCGACGAGCAGGCGCCGGTGCGTCCCGAGTCGCAGTACGCAGCGGGGAAGGCGGCCGGCGAGCTGTACCTGAACGTCTATGCAGCGCTCTACGGGGTGGCCTGGACCTCGCTGGCACTGGCCAACGTCTACGGGCCGCGGCAGGACCCGCACGGCGAGGCCGGCGTCGTCGCCATCTTCGGCACCCGCCTGCTGCAGGGCAAGCCGACCAAGATCTTCGGCGACGGTACGTCCACCCGCGACTACGTTCACGTCGCCGACGTGGCCGACGCCTTCCGTCGAGCTGTCCAGCCGGGTGCCGCGGACGGGATGCGCCTCAACATCGGCACCGGACGGCAGACCGACGTGCGGACGCTGCACACGCTCATCGCGCGGACTGCATCGGGCCCGGACGAACCGGAGATGGCCGAGCCGCGAGCCGGCGAGCTGCAGGCCATCGCGCTCGACGCCGGCGCCGCGGAGCGCGAGCTCGGCTGGTCGGTGCAGTGGCAGATCGAGGACGGCCTCGCGCAGACGGTCGACTGGCTGCGGACCAAGCTCTAGCTCAGCAGTCGGGGAACGACGAAAGGCTCGGTGCCGGTGAACTGGTCACCGGCACCGAGCCTTCGCGTTCGCTTCGGTCAGGTGTTGGGACGCTTGCCGTGGTTGGCCTTGTTCTTCGCCCGTGCCCGGGCCTTACGCTTTTTCTTCGCCATGGCGTCATCGTAGACGCTCGCCTGCCGGCCCCTGGCTCATGGCTCATGTCCCTCGGCCCGTTAGGGTCGCGGCCCATGGAGTCCCCGTCGCCCGATGCGCCCGCAGGCCTGCACGTCCGTCGCGACGGGCCCGTCCTGCGTCTCACGCTGGACCGGCCGGAGCGGCGCAACGCGCTGAACGACGCGGTGCTCGCCGGGATGGTGGCCGTCGTGCGCGAGCCGGGGGACGCGCGGGTGATCGTGCTCACCGGCGCGGGGGAGTCGGTGTTCTGCTCCGGCGCCGACCTGGCACAGCTGGCGGAGGACGCCACCGGGCTCGAGCGTCACGAGGCGCGGAGCGGCCTGCGGGACCTCGTCGTCGCGATCCGCACATGTCCGCTGCCGGTCGTGGCCCGCGTGCAGGGGCTGTGCCTGGCCGGCGGGGTCGGGCTCGCGCTCGGGTGCGACATCGTGCTGGCTTCCTCGGCGGCGCAGTTCGGGCTACCCGAGGTGAACGTCGGACTCTGGCCGTTCATGGTTTCGGCGCTGCTCGCGGCCCACGTCTCGCCGAAAGTGGCCGCCGAGCTGATGCTCTCCGGACGGCGGATCAGCGCTTCCGAGGCCCGCGATGTCGGCCTGGTCAGCCGCGTGCTGCCGACCGAGGACTTCGACGAGGAGGTCGAGTCGGCGCTCGCGGCGCTCGCGGCGGCGCCCCCCGTCGCGGTTCGGCTCGGCAAGGCGGCCTTCCTGCGCGCGCTGGAGACGCCGCTGGTCCCGGCGCTGGACGCGATGCAGGCACAGCTGTCCCTGCTGGCCACCACCGCCGATGCGACGGAGGGGATCACGGCGTTCCTGCAGAAGCGGTCCCCGCAGTGGAAGGGCCGCTGAGAAGGTCCGATCCACCGACCGGAGGAACCGGCGGCGGCGCGGTCAAGGCAACCGGCGTAGCCGCCGATGCTCCGACCGTGATGAGCGTCGAGCCTTTCCTGCGTGCACTGGTCGAGTGCGGCGGCTCCGACCTCCACTGCAAGGTCGGCTCGCCGCCCCGGGTCCGGATCGACGGACGGCTGCGCAAGCTGCAGACCCGTGACCTGACCGCCGCCGACACCGAGGCCATGGTCCGCGAGGTCCTCCGCGAGGACCTCGTGGAGGAGTTCGAGCGCAGCAACGAGGCCGACTTCGCCTACTCGATCCGGGGGGTCGGCCGCTTCCGTGTCAACGCCTTCCGTGCCCGCGGTGCGGCCGGGCTCGTCTTCCGTCGCGTCAGCGTCGGAGCCATCCCGCTCGACGAACTCGGCGTGCCATCGGTGCTCGGTTCCCTGGCCCTCGAGCCCCGCGGCCTGGTGCTGGTCACCGGCCCGACCGGCTCGGGCAAGACGACGACGCTCGCCGGCATGGTCGACCACATCAACGCCAACCGCGAAGTGCACATCGTGACGATCGAGGACCCCATCGAGGTCCTGCACTTCGACAAGATCGCGATGGTGAACCAGCGCGAGGTGCGCGTCGACACCGACGATTTCACCGTCGCGCTCCGCGCCGCGATGCGGCAGGACCCCGACGTCATCCTCGTCGGTGAGATGCGCGACGCCGAGACGGTCAAGGCGGCGCTCGCGGCCTCCGAGACCGGTCACTTCGTCATGTCGACGCTGCACACCACGGATGCGTCGGAGACGATCAACCGCATCATCGACTTCTTCCCGCCGCACGAGCAGAAGCAGATCCGGCTGGCGCTGGCGGGTTCGCTCCGCGGGATCATCTGTCAGCGCCTCGTGCCGCGGGCCGACGGCGAGGGTCGAGCGGTCGCCATGGAGATCGCCGTGAACACCGGGCGTATCGCCGACGCGATCGCCGACCCGGACAAGACCGGCACGATCCAGCAGCTGGTCAGCGAGGGTGCCTACTACGGCATGCAGACCTTCGACCAGCACCTGGTCTCGTTCATCCGCGACGGCGTCATCACCCTCGAGGCGGCGATGCAGGCGTCATCCTCACCGCACGACCTCACCGTGGAACTGCGACGCCTCGGCCTGGTCGCCTGACCCGTCAGGAGCGGTCGCCGGGGACGGTCGTCAGGTGCGCTCGGTCAGGCGGGGACGCTGGTCGACGTGCCGTGCTCCGCGCAGCGTGCGGTCCAGCCGGTGGGCACCACCTGGACGACCATGCGCCGGGCACACTGCCGGCAGTAGCGCGGCGGTTCCAGGGTCCGCGCGCTCCGGCAGGCGGCGTGGTCGATGTCCGACTCGGGTCGGCCACACCTGTCGCAGAACACGGCGTCAGCTTATTCACTCTTCGCCGGCGACCACGACCCGGCTTATCAGCTCAGATCCGGGTAGCCCAGGCAGGTGACCGGTCCGCAGCACAGGAGAAGGCGCGTCCTGCGGCTCGTCCGCGACGTCGTCGCCGACCTGCGCGGCCACGACATCCCGCTCGCTGCAGCCGGCCTCACCTTCTACGCCACGGTCTCGTTGGTGCCGCTGCTCCTCGTCGCGCTGTGGTTGGCCTCGCTGGCACTCGGTGGGCCGGAGATCCGCAATCTCGGGCAGGACCTCGCCGGCATCGTCGGCACCCGCCACGGGCTCGACTCAGCCGTGCTGAAGCTGACGACGGCGGGGAGCCAGGCTCAGGTGCCGGCGCTCGTCGCCGCTGTTCTGATCGCGACGCTCTACGGCGAGGGACTGACCCGTGCCCTCGCCCGGCTCGGGGGCGCCAGCCCAGGCGGGCCGAAGGTGCCGCGGCCCGAGCGCCGCGTGCCCGGAGTGGTGCGGGGCCGGTTGACAGCACCGTTGCTCGTCGCCGTCTCCGGCGTCCTGGTCGGCGGCGGTCTGCTGCTCGCCGCGATGCTGTCGCAGGTGGTCGGTAGCAGCGGTCGGGCGACCGTGCTCGGGGTCTACCTGGCCTTTCTCGTCGTCTGGGGCGGCGCGACGGTCAACGTCCTGCTCTGCTACCGGGTGTTCGGTCCGCTGCGGCCGCGGCTCGGCCCCCTGCTCTGGGGCGCCGCCGGAGCCGGTTCGTGGATCGCCGGGTCGGTGCTCGGGTTTCTGTTCGTCCTCAGCCTGCCCGCCTCGTTGGGCAAGCCCTTCGCGGGCAGCGACGCGCTCGGTACTGCGGCGCTGCTCGTCTTCTGGCTGTACTTCAGCCACATCGCGGTGCTGCTCGGCTACGCCGTTGCGCTGCGGCTGTCCGCCGGACCCCGGTTGAACGGCGCTTCGCCCGTGGAGCCAGACAGCACCGACCGCGCCCAGGCCACGACAGGCGTCGATGCCGACGCGGATGAGCCGGCTCGGCGCGACGACGCCCCGGCTGACGACGCACCCTTCGCCCTCCGCGGCTGACAGGGGCCGACGGCAAGTCTTCGGCGGGGCTCATCCGCCGATCAGCCGACCTGTCCTGGCAGGAACGTGATCTCGGACAGGATTTTCGTACGCCACGCCCGAACTCGGTTCGTTCTCCTGTTATGGGTTATGTTGACCGGGAATTGAACCGCCGGACTCGGTCTGTCGGTCACGGTGATCTCACCGCGCTACAGGACCTCGACCCCCGTCGTACGGGTGGTCGATCTCCCGAGCCTCCGGATGCCCGACCGAGCATCCGACATGTTTCCAGGAAGGGCTTTCGTGACCCCGGAACCCAGCCGTACCCCTGACCCGAACTCCATCGACCTCGACCTCGACAGCGCCGCGCTCGGCGGAATCGGCTCCGGCCGTCGCGTCGGCATCGCCGTCGTCGGCCTCGGCGGTGCCGTGGCCACGACCGCCGCCGCCGGCCTGGAGCTGCTGCGGCTGGGCCTGTCCGGCGAGGAAGGCCTGCCACTGGCCGGCACGCCTGGTCTTGTTCCCTACTCCGACCTCGTGATCGGCGGCTGGGACCTCAGCTCCGACGACCTCGCCACCGCGGCGGAGCAGCACGGCGTGCTCGACATGCACCAGCTGGCCGCGGCCACCCCCGGCTTGTCGAAGATCCGGCCCTGGGCCGCCAGCGGCAACGCCGAGTTCTGCCGCAACGTCGTCGGCGAGAACGTCCTCGACTCGAACGTCCACGGCTCGACGATCGACCTGGACCAGCGGTCCAGCGGGCTGCGCGCCGAGATCGACAGCCTGCGCGCCGACCTGCGGCGGTTCCGCGACGACGCCGGCCTGGACTCCGTCGTCGTCGTGAACCTCGCCAGCACCGAGCGGACCCCCGACCCGGCCTCGCCCGCGCTGGCCTCGATCGACGCCTTCGAGGCCGGCCTCGACGCCGGGGACCCCGCGATCTCGCCGGCGATGCTCTACGCCTACGCCGCCATCGTCGAAGGGGCGCCGTACGCCAACTTCACGCCGAGCCTCGCCGCCGACGTCCCCGCGCTGCGTGACCTCGCCTACCGGTACGGCGTGCCGGTCGCCGGCAAGGACGGCAAGACCGGGCAGACGATGATGAAGACGGTCATCGCCCCGGCGCTGCGGTCCCGCGCCCTGAAGGTCGAGGGCTGGTACTCCACCAACATCCTCGGCAACCGCGACGGGCTCGCGCTGGACGACCCCGCCAGCCTCGCCAGCAAGATCGGCACCAAGGGCAAGGTGCTCGACAGCATGCTCGGCTACGAGGTGCGCGACCACGTCGTCCGGATCGACTACTCCCGGCCGCGCGGCGACCAGAAGGAGGCCTGGGACAACATCGACGTCGTCGGCTTCCTCGGTCAGCGCATGCAG
>JAVEDQ010000052.1 GCA_030840885.1 Frankiaceae bacterium | reverse complement strand
GCAAGCAGATCGGTACCCGCGCGCCCTGGGCGGCGCTGCTCGCCGACCGCGCGCCGACGACGGCCGGCGCGAAGCCCCCGACAGGCGCCACGCCCCCGACAGTCGCGACGCCCCCGACCGTCGTCGCCACGCCCCTGGCCGACGCCGAACCTCCATCCGACGCCACACCGCCATCCGACGCCCAACCCCTGCTGGCGGCCGAATCGCCGCTCGTGGCGCCCGGTCGGGCGAAGCGCGCCCCCGAGGCGACCGCTCTGGTGCCGTCGCTGGCCCAGATCCTCACCGACCCGGCGGCGCCCATGCTCCGGGTCGCCATGTCGGACGTGTCGGCCGTTGCCGCGCATCCCGGCAAGCCGACCTCCCGGCCCTCGGGGCCGACCAAGGTTGCGACCGAGGACGCCGGAAGCAGCGCATCCACGTTCCCCGAGCCGTCGAAGCAGGCCACGGCGAAGCCATCAGCGTCCCGGCGAGCCGGCGCCGCTCAGCAGCAGGTGCCAGCCGCCACCCCGCATCCCAACCCGAACCCGACCACCCCGAAGCCGAAGGCGAAGGCAGCGGCGACGCGGGCCGCGGACTGGAAGATGCCCGGATTGGTCCTGCCCACCCAGCAGATACCGGTCCCGGCGAGCACAAACAGCGCGCCGGCGTTCCGCAACGCGCTCGCGGCGAGTCTGGCGGCCCGTCCGAACAATCCCCGGCCGGACGCCCGGGCGCTGCAGAAGTGGGCAGCCACGCTGGAGAGGGCGGCTCAGGTCGCTCCCGACCGCCCGACCGCTGCACATCTGCGGACCGTCGCCCGCTACGTCGCCGGGCTCGCCCGTGTCCCGCTCGCCGGCCGCGCGAGGGCGCAGGGGGCGAACTACTACGTCATGGCCACGGCCCGAAATCTGCGTGCCGCCCTGCCGGCTCGCTTCGGGGTCGACCTGCTCGGCTGAGCGGGGACCTCAGGTCGGTGTGGGCAGCGCGGGTCAGCGCGGGGAGGACCACCAGGCGCCGGCGGCCGGCTCGGTCGACACCTGCAACGGTTCGGCCTTCGTCGTCAGCGCCGCGACGCCGAGGAAGACGAGTGCGGCGACGAGCGGGAAGACCACCTGGACGCCGTGGGCCCGCACCATGACGTCGACCAGCTCCCGCACCAGCGGGTTCGCGTTCGCCGGAATCTTGTCGAGCACCGACTGGCTCTTCAGCAGATGCCCGATCTGGGCCGCGAGCAGCGAGCCACCGACGCCGCCCAGGACGAGGCCGACGGGCAGCGGCCAGCCGGCCTTGCGTCCCCGCCAGCCGGCGATCAGGCCGGCGACGAGTCCGAAGACCGCGGCGATCAGGGCGAAGCGGGCGTCGGCCGCGGGCTGGACCTCGAGCGCGGTCTCGCTGCTGTTGGCCAGCAGGTCGGCGACGTCGACGGTTCCGACGGTCGCGCCCCAGAGCAGGCCCAGCGGCACGCCGGCGAGCAGCATCACGCCACCGGCGACGACTGCGGCCACGACGTCGCCGCGGTGGGCGAGGTCGCCCCGAGGTGGTCGCGGCGGGACCACGGGCGTCCCGAACGGGGTGCCGTAGACCTGCGGGCCGGGCTGCCCGTACCCAGCTGTGCCAGGCTGCCCGTTGCCGGCAGGGGCGGCCCCTTGCGCGGGCCCCGGCCCGTACGGCGAAGGGGGCGCCCAGCCCTGCGGCGGCGGCGGGGGTGACGGCGCGCTCCACACGTCGCGGTCGGGTCCCGGGGTGGTCACACGGTCCAGTCAAGCAAAGAGATCAGCAACTGCGGCGCACATCGGCCGGCGGAACCCGCACGGCCACGTTCTGCCGTCGGTGGCTACCTCAGCGACGGACGGCCCGGCGCAGCGCCCAGCCGCCCAACGCGAGCGATACCAATGCCACGACGGCGCACACGGCGAGGTCCAGTGCGATCGATGCCCAGGACGGGTCAGGGCGCAGCGCCGCGGCGAACGCGTCGGCGGCGTACGTACTCGGGACAGCCGCGCGGATGGGGCGCAGCAGCAGCGGCAACTTGCCCTCGGGGATGATGCCGAGGAACAACACGGCGCTCATGCCGAGCTGGCCCGCCACGGTGGCCAGCTCCGGCTTCGGGGCGAGCAGGCCGAGCAGCGCACCGATGCCCGCGAGGGACGCCCCGGCCAGCAGCACCACGGGCAGCAGCAGCACCAGGCCCGCGAAGGGCAGTTGGTAGAGCAGGATGCCCAGCACCGCGGTGACGATGGTTCCGGGCACGGCCATGGTCGCGTAGGACGCGGCGGTACCGAGCACCACCGCGGCAGGCGGCACGGGCAGGGCGCCGTAGTAGTCCAGCGCTCCGTTGCCCCGCATCGACCCGAAGCGCTGGGCCAGCAGGTTCAGCGCGACGAACGCGACGACCAGCACCGTCGAACCCGCCACGACCTGCGTCCGGACGACGGCATCGTGGCTGTCGACGACGCCTCGCAGCAGGAGCAGGATGCCGACGGACTGCAGGGCCGCGACGAACAGCAGCGGCACCCGCGCCACCCGTACGCGGAGCAACTGCTGCTGGTAGACGACCCGTATCGCGACGCCGAGGCCCGGGCCGACCGGGGCGGACCCGGCAGCCGCTACCGCCGAGGGCGCGCGCGCGGCGAGCAGGTCGCTCACTGCCGCTCCAGGCCGTCGTCGTCGGCGCCACCGAGCGCGAGGTAGACGTCCTCGAGCGATGGCGTGGCCAGGGTGAAGTCGTCCAGCGCCGCGAACGCCGCTCCGGTGGTGAGGCGGGTCAGCGCCTCACGGGCCTCGTCGACGGGGAGCCGGATGCTCCACCGGCGTCCGGTCTGGTGGGCCCGCGGCTCCAGCGAAGCGACGGTCGCGTCATCGACCGGCGGATCGGAGCGCCAGATCAGATCGAGCCGGACCTCGTCGCTGACCTGGGCCTTGAGCCGGCCCGGTGTGTCACACGCGAGCACCCGGCCACGATCGAGGAACGCCACCCGGTCGAGGACCGATTCGGCTTCGAGCACATTGTGGGTGACGAGCACGACGGTGACGCCGTCGGTGGCGCGACGTCGGTCGAGGGCGGACCAGACGGCTCGCCGGGCTGTCGGGTCGAGCCCGTTGGTCGGCTCGTCGAGCACGAGCACGCGGCGGGACCCCGCGAGGGCCGTGGCGACACCGGCGAGCCTCCGCTGGCCTCCGGACATCCGCGCGACGACGCGGTCGGCCAACGTCCCGAGCCCGAGCTCATCCAGCAGCGCCGTGGCTTGGCGGCGGGCCTCGCGCTTGGGCAGGCCGCGCAACCGGGCCGTGGTCTCGACGGCGAGCCGCACGGTGAGATCGCCGATGGCCGACTCGTCCTGCGGGAGGTAGGCGACGGTCCGGGCCGCCAACCCGCGGTGCGCCCCTAACGCCGTGCCGAACAGGTCGATGGACCCGGAGTCGGGCTGCAGCAGACCCACGAGCTGGCGGACGAGGGTGGTCTTCCCGGCGCCGTTGGGCCCGAGCAGGCCGAACACCTCGCCGACGCCGACGTCGAGGTCGATGCCGTCGTTGGCGAGGACCTCGCCGTGGCGGCGGACGACCCCACGCAATCGATAGGCCGGCACCTCACCGGGGACGGGCAAGTCCCCGTCGCGGCTGACCGTGCCACCCTCTCCGAGCGGACGGTCGGCCGACCGCCGCTCAGGAGTCGTCACGCGCACAGGTCCAGTGTGGCAGGTGACCACCCGCGACCGGCGACCTGACCATCACCGTCACACCGACCCCCGGCCGGGGCCTCAGACGAGGCTGCTCATCCATACGACGATGTCGAGGACCCGCAGCGGCGTGACCGTGGGGCCGTTCTCCGGCGCGAGGCGGCACAAGGCGTCGAACTCGTCGGCGTTGTCACGCAGGTCCTGCCGCATCGCTCGGATGAGCAGGCCCATGAACTCGCGGACGGTCCGTCCCCCGGGCGGGGCCGGCGGCACGCAGGACTCGTGCTGGTAGAAGATCTGCACCTTGCTGTCGAACAGCGGCACCAGCCCGGGACGCTTGCGATGCAGCACCTTGGCGAGCAGGGAGCCCTTGACGTCGCGGTCCTCGACCGACGGGTCGTCGAGCGGGTCGTAGAGCGCGGCGACCTGGTCGCAGGTGGCGTCGTCGGCCTCGACGAGGTCGACCGGCTGCAGCTGGTCCATCCCGCGCTGCAGCAGCGGCATCAGCGCGGTCAACGTGTGCATCCGGTCCTGGTCGACCTG
>JAVEDQ010000051.1 GCA_030840885.1 Frankiaceae bacterium | reverse complement strand
CCGGGCCTGGGGCCCCGGCCTTTCTCTATGTTCGGCGCGACCTGCAGGCACAACTGCGGTCCCCGATCTGGGGCTGGTTCGGCCAGCAGGACCAGTTCGCCATGGGCCCGGGTTACCACCCCGTCGACGGGATCGGCCGCTTCACCGCCGGCACGCCGCCGATTGCCGGCATTGCGCTGGTGGAGGTGGGTGCATCACTTCTCGCCGAGGCCGGGCTCGAGCGGTTGGCCGCCAAAGGCGCAGCGCTCACCGAGCTGGCCATCACGCTGGCCGATGCCTGGCTCGCCCCGCACGGTGTCGTCGTCGCCACCCCGCGGGACCCGGCGCGGCGGGGGAGTCACCTCGCGCTTCGACATCCCGCCGCCTGGCAGATCTGCCAGGCGATGATCGCCGACGGCGTCGTCCCGGATTTCCGGGCTCCCGACCTGGTCCGGCTCGGTGCGGCTCCGCTCTACACCCGGTTCGTCGACGTGTGGGACGGTCTCGACCGGCTCCGTCGCATCCTCGTCGAGGGCCGGCACGAGCAGTTCCCGGCGGCACGCGGCCGCGTCACCTGAGGTTCCGGGCGCCCCTGGTGCGTGACTTGCACGGTCAGTGGCCCAGGTGTCATCGTCATGTCGTGCCTTTCCGTTGACGCCCCTCCCTGCTCCCCGATGACCTGACCGCGGTCGCTGCCCAGCAGCCGGCCGCCCGGCAGTTCGCCCTGCGCTATCTGACGTGGGCGCTGCTGGCCGGGGTCGTCCCGCTCTACCCGCTCTACGCGGTGCTGTTCGCCGACGCCGGCCTGTCCGACGGCCAGATCTCGTTGCTGTTCACGATCTGGTCGCTGGTGGGTGTCGTCGCCGAGTTGCCGACCGGCGTGCTCGCTGACCGCTATCCGCGTCAGCACGCCCTGGCTGCCGGGTCGGTGCTGCAGTCGGTCGGGTTCGCCGCGTGGACGGTGGCTCCGACCTTCCCGGGCTTCGCGGTCGGCTTCGTGCTGTGGGGGATCGGTGGCGCGTTCGTCTCCGGCGCCGACGAGGCGCTGCTCTACGACGGCCTGGCCGGGCGCGACGGCACCGAGCTGTTCCCCGCCGTACTCGCTCGTGCGCGCGCGGCGGCGCTCGTCGCGCAGGCACCTGCCGCCGGAGCGGCGAGCCTGCTGTTCTGGCTCGGCGGGTACCCGCTCGTCGGCTGGGTCAGCGTCGCCGGGTGCCTCGGGGTGGCCGTGCTCGCGGCGACGCTGCGCCAAGGTCCGGTCGCCAAACCCGAACTGACACCGCTCGAGCCAACCCTGGATGAGCCAACCCTGCGTGAGCCAACCCTGCGTGAGCCAACCCTGAGAGACGCCGTCGCGATCGTGCGCCGCGAACGCCGCCTCCGGCTGCTGCTGGTCTGGGTTGCGGCGCTCGCCGGGCTCGACGCCATCGAGGAGTACGTGCCGCTGCTCGCTCGGCACTGGACGCTGCCTGTCACCCTCGTCCCCGCCGCGGTGCTCGCGTTCTCGCTGGCGGGAGCGGTCGGCGCTGCCTCCGGGCACCGCCTCGTGCGCCTGAGCGAGCGCTCCTCGGGCGGCCTCGTGATGCTGGCCGGGGTGTTGCTCGCCGCCACGTCGTTCGCCTCGCCGCTCGCCCTGCTCGCGGCGCTCGCCTTCTATCTCGTCTACCAGGCGGTGCTCATCCCCGTCGGGGTGCGGCTGCAGGACGCGGTCGATAGTCGGCACCGCGCCACCCTCACCTCGGCCGTCGCGCTCGGCTCGGAGGTGACGGCTCTGGCCTGCTATGCGGCGTGGGCCGGGGCGCAGGCCGTCGGGCTCGCGTTGCTCGTGCTGCTGGTTGGGCTGGTCGGGCTGGGAACGGCCGCCCGCCCGCACCGACCGGGTTAGCCGGGCAGCCAGCTGACGTGCGGGGCGAGCACGGTGTAGCCGACCAGCGCGACGACGTCGATCAGCGTGTGCGCCACGATGAACGGCGCGGCCCGTCCCCACCGCTGGTACAGCCGGCCGAAGATCAGGCCCATGATCACGTTGCCGGCGAACCCGCCGGCGCCCTGGTAGAGGTGGTAGCTGCCCCGCAGCAGGGCACTGGCCAGCAGCGCGGTCCGGGGTCGCCAGCCGAGCTGTTCGAGCCGGCGCAGCAGGTACCCCAGGACCACGACCTCTTCCAGCACCCCGTTCTGGGCGGCGATGAGCACCTGCACCGGGATGCGCCACCACTCGTTCGGCAGCTGGCTCGGGATGACGGCGCGGTTGACCCCGAGGGCGTACGCGCCCAGGTAGAGCAGCAGGCCGGCACCGCCGATGACGGTCGCGATTCCCGCGCCGCGCAGCAGGTCCCGCTTCGGCTCGCGGCCGTCGACCCCGAGATCGGTGAGGTTCTCGCCGCTGCGGTGCAGCAGATGGACGACGAGGCCGACCGGTGCCAGCGCCAGCGCGACGTTCACGACCTGGAACAGCAACTCGAGCCAGGGACGACCCGGTGCGTACTGCCCGACGATCGGGGCCCGCTGATCCGAGAGCTTCTCCGGCGCCGTCACCGCTCGGAGGAAGGAGAGCGCCGCCCCGATGCCACTGGCGCCGAGCGAGACGGCGAGGACGACGAGCACCTCGCCGCGGAGCAGCCGGCGTCCGGGAAGCGCAGGCTGATCCAGCGATTCCGGCAGCGCCATGCCCCCCATCGTGCCGTCCGCACGCGCAACGACGAAAGTTCCGGGAGGGACGTGCCCGCCCGGGGGACCGGCGGGGCGAGATCGCGGGCAACATCGTGCGCCATGGAGCCACAGCTGCCGCCCGTCCTGCCGGTCAGCGGCTGAGCACCTCGCGCAGCACGGGCCGGGTCTCGATGGCGGTGACACCCTTGACGAGCCGCAGGGCGTTGACCGTCTCGTAGAGCTCCCGCTGCGTGCTGTACCGGACCCTCACCTGGTAGTCCACGGGCCCGGCGAGGTCGAGGATCTCCTGGACCGCCGGGATCGCCGCCATGTCGGCCTCGATGTCGTCGATGTCGACGTCGGTGGTGGTCCGGATCTGGATCAGCGCCGTCGCGCCCTGTTCGCTGACGCCGGGGTCGAGTCGCGCCGTGTAGCCGAGGACCCATCCGTCGTTCTCGAGGCGCTTCACGCGCTGCGCGACCGCGTTCGCCGACAGCCCGACCGTCTCGCCGACGTCGCGCCAGGAGAGGCGGGCGTTCCGCACGAGCAGACGGAGGATCCGCTCGTCCACGGGGTCCGGACGGCGCTTGCTCATCGGTGTCGCGCCTCCTGGGCTGCACGGGGTCGTCGGTCTCGTTGACTCGGGACGTGCCCCGATCTTCCCTGCTGCGTTCGCCGCGACGACTGGCGACACCCACCCTCGCCCTCGTTGGCCTGGTGCTGGTGACCGCGTCCTGGGGCTCCACCTTCATCCTGCTCCGCGGCGTCGTGAGCCGCATGCCGGCCGCCGACTTCCTCGCCGTGCGGTTCCTCGTCGCCGCCGCCGCCGTGTGGCTGATGGCGCCGGGCTCGGTGGGACGGCTATCGGCCGTCGAGCGACGCCGGGGCGTCGTCCTCGGCCTGGTCTACGGCGCCGCGCAGCTCCTGCAGACGATCGGGCTCGGCTCCACCGCCGCGTCGGTGTCGGGTTTCCTCACCGGGCTCTACGTCGTGCTGACGCCGCTGCTGGCGGCCGTGCTGCTCGGCGCCCGGCTCGGTCGCCGCGTGTGGGTGGCCGTCGGCGTCGCCACCCTCGGGATGGCGGTGCTCTCGCTGCAGGGTCTCGCCCTCGGGGGAGGGGAGGCGCTGACGTTGGCAGGAGCGCTGTTCTACGCCCTGCACGTCGTCGGGCTGGGGGTCTGGAGCCGCGCCGGCGCGACGATGGGGTTGACCGTCGTCCAGCTGGCCACCGTCGCCGCCGTGTGCACCGTCGGGGCTCTTCCTGGTGGCCTCACGCTGCCCACGACCGGAAGCGACTGGGTTGGGCTGGTGTACATGGCGGTCGTCGCCGGCGCGCTCGCATTGGTGGTGCAGACGTGGGCGCAGGCGCAGATCTCGTCGACCCGCGCTGCGGTGTTCATGACGATGGAGCCGGTGTGGGCTGCGGCCTTCGCCGTCGTGCTCGGCGGCGAGACGTTGGGAGCGCGGGC
>JAVEDQ010000008.1 GCA_030840885.1 Frankiaceae bacterium | reverse complement strand
CACGCCATGCTGGACGCCGGGGTCTACCTCCCCCCCAGCGCCTACGAGGCGTGGTTCCTCTCCGCGGCCCACGACGAGCAGGCGCTCGAGCGCATCGCCGCGGCACTGCCCGACGCCGCCCGCGCCGCAGCGGCCGTCCCCAGCCGGCTCGGCGGCCGCGCGAGCGCGGCGGACCGGGCATGAGCGCCGGCGCCACCGCCTCGGCCAACGCCTCTGTCGCCGCCTCGGCAGCGACCGCCGCCGGTGTCCGCACCGTCGTCCATCTCGTCCGTCACGGCGAGGTCCACAACCCCGAAGGGGTGCTCTACGGACGGCTGCCCGGGTTCCGGCTCTCCGCCGCCGGCGAGCGCCAGGCCCGCGTCGCCTGCGCCTTCCTGGCCGACCCCGACGCCAAGCGGGACATCGCGGCCATCGTGGCGAGCCCGCTCGAGCGGGCGCGGCAGACCGCGGAACCCTTCGCCGAGCAGTTCGGCCTCGAGGTCGGGACCGACGCCCGGCTCATCGAGAGCGAGAACGTGTTCGAGGGCGGCGTCGTCGAGGTCGGCCCGGGCATCCTCAAGCACCCGCACCTGTGGAAACACCTCCGCAACCCCTTCCGCCCCTCCTGGGGTGAGGAGTACGACAGAGTGGCGGCGCGGATGCTCGCCGCCGTCGCGGACGCTGCGGACGCGGTCACCGGTCGGGAGGTGGTGCTGGTGAGTCATCAGCTCCCGATCTACATCACCCGCCGTGCTGCCGAGCAGCGGGTGCTGTGGCACCGCCCGGATCGTCGGCAGTGCGCGCTCGCCTCGGTGACCTCGCTGGTGTTCACCGGCACGGGCGCCGACCGTCAGCTCTCGCACGTCGACTATGTCCAGCCCAACGGCCCGGGCAAAGTCGGCCGGGGCAAGGCCGGCGCGTAGGTGGGCGCGGCGCGGGTCCCGCCGGCATCAACGCGGGCGACAGCGCGGGCGTCAGCGCTGGTACCGGCATCCGAGCGGCCGGACGGTGCCGACGCGACCACTCGCCGGATGCGACGCAAGAGTGCCGACCTGGCCCGCACGGCACTGGCCGACATGGAGCACGACCTGCCGTTCTTCGCGCGGCTGCCTCCGGAACACCGGGCCGACCTCGGCCTGCTCGTCCAGGCCTTCGTCACCGCCTTCGCGGACTGGATCGTCAAGCCGACCTCGGGCCAGACCGTCACGGCCTCGGTCTTCGCGTCCGCCCCGCGTGAGCTGGTCCGCGCCATCAGCCTGCCGCAGACCGTGGAGCTCGTCCGCAGCGCCGTCGCCACGATCGAGCCACGCCTCCCCGAGCTCGCCACCACGCCCGCCGCGGTGCAGTGGCTCCGCGAGGCGATGTTGCGCTACACCCGCGAGCTGGCCTTCGCCGCCGCGCACGTCTACGCCTCCGCCGCCGAGGTCCGTGGCGCCTGGGACGCCCGGCTCGAAGCCCTCGTCGTCGACGGGCTGCTGCGCGGCGACGCCGACCGGGCGCTGCTCTCGCGGACCACGGCCCTGGGCTGGCGCTCGGCCGACCAGGTCATCGCCATCGCCGGCCGGGCTCCCGCCGCCGAGGCCGAAGCCGTCCTCGACGTGGTGCACCGCGCCGCCCGTGACCTGGAGGTCGACGTCCTCGCAGCGGTGCACGGGACCGACCTCGTCGTGTTCGTCGGCAGTCCCGTCGGACCGGCGGCGGCAGCCGCAGCGCTCACCGCCTGCTTCGGCTCCGGGCCGGTGGTGCTCGGCGTCGAGGTGACAGGGCTGTCGGCCGCGGCGAGCTCGGCCCGGGACGCCGTCGCCGCGCTGCGGGCGGCACCGGCGTGGCCGTCGGCGCCGCGGCCGGTGAGCGCCGCCGCGCTGCTGCCCGAACGCGCCCTGGCCGGGGAGCAGGCCGCACGGGCCGCGCTGCTGGCGAGCGTCTACGAACCGCTCGTGGCCGCGGGCAGCGACCTGCTCGACACCGTCTCGGCCTACGTGGAGGAGGCGGGCACCGTCGACGGGGCCGCGCGGCTGCTGTTCGTCCACCCGAACACGGTCCGGTACCGGCTGCGGCGGGTCGCCGAGCTCACCGGCCTGGCTCCCACCGAGGCCCGCGCGGCCTTCGTCCTCCGGGTGGCCCTGGTGCTCGGGCGCCTCGAGTTCCCGCCGTCGGCCGACAGCGCGGACACCGCCCTGAGCCACCTCGACGACCGCGCTGCACCCGACGAACCGTCCCAACCGGAACTGTCCCACCCGGAACTGTCCCAACCGGACGATGCGGCGGCGCGCGGCGCGCTCCCCTCCGAGCAACCCTTGTCGCATCCCGACAACTCGCGTCCACCCGATTGGTCGGCGTCTGAAGCGACCAGACGTCGAGGGCGCAGCAAGCTGGGAAGCGGACCGGCGACGCCCGGCGCGCCAGGGCGCTTGCCCCGACGCACCGGCACCGTCGCATAGTTGCGGACAGCGGTCGTCATATCGCTGCCGCAAGATCGGGTGCCGGAGCACATGCCTCCGTGGACGCGGGGGAGGGGGAAGACGTGCTGGCTGTCGTCGCGCCGGGGCAGGGCGCCCAGACCCCCGGGTTCCTCGCGCCGTGGCTCGAACTCCCGGCCGCCGCGGCCGCGCTCGAGCAGGCGCAGACCGTCTCCGGCCTCGACCTCATCCGTCTCGGCACCGAGGGTTCCGCCGACGAGATCCGCGACACCGCCGTGGCCCAGCCGCTGCTGGTCGCCGCCGCCCTCGCCTCCGCCGCTGCGCTCGGGCTGCCGGCCGCGGCATCCGGCTCGGGGGCGCTCCCCGACATCATCCTGGCCGGTCACTCCATCGGTGAGCTCCCCGCCGCCGTCCTGGCCGGTGCGCTGTCACCCGACGCGGCGATGCTGCTGGCACGCGAGCGCGGCGTAGCGATGGCCGCGGCGTGCGCCGCGGCCGACACCGGCATGACGGCCGTGCTCGGCGGCGATCCCACCGAGGTGGACGACGTGCTCGCCGCTGCCGGGCTCGTCGCCGCCAACCGCAACGGCGCCGGCCAGGTCGTCGCCGCCGGACCGCGCGACGGCTTGGATCGGCTCGCCGAGAACCCGCCCGCCAAGGCCCGGCTGCGCCCGCTCGCGGTGGCCGGGGCGTTCCACACCGGCGCCATGCGCCCGGCGCAGCTGGCCCTGGCCGGAATCGCCGCCGAGGTCGTCTTCGCCGACCCGTCGGCTCCGCTGCTCTCCAACGCCGACGGGGCGGTCGTCACCGACGGCGAGGACCTGCGCCGACGCCTCGTAACCCAGGTGGCCGCCCCCGTCCTGTGGGACGCCTGCATGGCCCGAATGGTCGAGCTGGGTGTGACGGCACTGCTCGAGCTCGCCCCCGGGGGCACCTTGACCGGACTCGCGAAACGTGAGCTGCGAGGCGTGGCCACCGTCGCGTTGCGCACCCCGGACGACCTCGCCGCGGCCCGCGAGCTGCTGACCGCCTCCGGTGCCGTTGGGGCCAGTCAGTGAGCCCGGCCCTGCTCACCCGCGCGCCCCGGGAAGCCGCGCTGCTCGCCGTCGGCGAGCACCGTTCGGCGCACGAGCTGACCAACGCCGATCTCGCGGCGCGGCTCGACACTTCCGACGAGTGGATCCGCAGGCGCACCGGCATCCGTACACGTCGTGTGGCCGCGCCGGAGGAGAGCATCGTCGCCATGGGCGTCAACGCCGGAGCCAAGGCCCTGGCCACCGCCGGCGTCGACCCGGCCTCGGTCGACCTGGTCATCCTCGCGACCTGCACCGCCGCCCGGCCGATCCCGGGGCTCGCGCCGCAGGTCGCCGAGCAGCTCGGGGCCCGCGGCGCCGGTGCCTTCGACGTCAACGGCGGCTGCGCCGGGTTCTGCTACTCCCTGGCGATGGCGGCCGACACCGTCCGCGCCGGCAGCGCCGAGACCGTTCTGGTGGTCGCCTCCGAGCGGTTGACCGACTGGGTCGATGCTGACGACCGCTCCATGGTTGTGCTGTTCGGTGACGGTGCCGGGGCCGCCGTGGTCGGCGCCGCGGACGTCGCGGCGAGTCGGGCCGGGACGGGTGCCGTCGGCGGCCCTGTCGGCATAGGGCCCGTGGCCTGGGGCCACGACGGAGCGAACGCTCCCGTCATCGAGATCCGCGAGCAGTTTCTGCAGATGCAGGGCACCGCGGTCTTCCGGTGGGCGACGACGTCGCTGGTGCCGGTCGCCCGCCGCGCCTGCGAGCTCGCCGGCATCGAGCCGGCCGACCTCGCCGCGCTCGTGCCGCATCAGGCCAACCTGCGGATCCTCGAGTCGATGGCCCGCTCGCTGGGCGCGCCCGACGCCGTGCTCGCCCGCGACGTCGTCGACAACGGCAACACCTCGGCGGCGTCCGTGCCGCTGGCCCTCGCCCGCCTCGTCGGCTCCGGCGAGGTCGAGAGCGGCGACCTCGCGCTGCTGTTCGGTTTCGGCGCCGGCCTCACCTACGCGGGCCAGGTCGTCCGCATCCCCTGAATTCCCGACCGACGCTGATCCGACCAACGCTGATCCGACCAACCCCTGCACGACCCGACACAAGGAGAACACCATGACCCAGCAGGACATCCTCGCCGGCTTCGCCGAGATCCTCGACGAGATCGCCGGCGTCCCCGCCGCCGACGTCACCCCCGAGAAGAACTTCCAGGACGACCTCGACCTCGACTCGCTCACGATGGTCGAGGTGGCCACCGCCGCCGAGGACAAGTTCGAGGTCAAGATCCCCGACGACGACCTCAAGGACCTGAAGACCGTGCAGAACGCCGTCGACTACGTCGCGAAGGCCGGCGTCGCCGCGTGACGGCTGCCCCTCCTGCGGGGCGGGACGCCGTCGTTGTCGTCACCGGGGTGGGCGCGCTGACTCCGCTCGGCGCCGACGTCGACTCCACCTGGCGCGGCCTGCTCGCCGCCACGAACGCGACCGCGGTGCTCACCGACTCGTGGGCCGACGAGTTGCCGGTCCGGATCGCCGCGCCACTCGCGAGAACGGCCGACGGGGCGGACCCGCTCGCCGCCCTGCCTCGGGCTGAAGCGCGGCGCCTCGACCGTGTCCAGCAGCTGGCCCTGCTCGCGGCCCGTGAGGCCTGGGAGCACGCGGGAGCCCCGCAGGTCGACCCGGAACGGCTGGCCGTCGTGGTCGCGTCCGGCATCGGCGGCGTCTCGACCCTGCTGGCGCAGTACGACGTGCTCAAGGAGCGCGGCGCCGCGCGGGTGAGCCCGCACCTGGTGCCGATGCTCATGCCCAACGGTGCCGCAGCGACCGTCGAGCTCGAGTTCGGCGCCCGGGCCGGGACCCACACCCCCGTGTCGGCGTGCGCCTCCGGAGCCGAGGCGCTGGCCATGGGCCTCGACCTGATCCGCGCCGGGCGCGCCGACGTCGTCATCGCCGGCGGCTCGGAGGCAGCCATCTCGGCGCTGCCCATGGCCGGGTTCGCCGCCATGCGTGCCCTCTCGCCCCGCAACGACGACCCGGAGGCGGCCTCCCGCCCGTTCGACAAGGCCCGCGACGGCTTCGTCCTCGGCGAAGGTGCCGGCATCGTCGTCCTAGAACGCGCCGATTTCGCGGCCGCCCGCGGAGCGCAGGTCCACGCGACCCTGCTCGGCGCGGCCGCCACCTCCGACGCCCACCACGTCGCCGCACCCGAACCGAACGGCGCGGGTGCCGCGCGGGCGATGGTCCTCGCCCTGCGCGACGCCGGGGTGACGCCCGACGAGGTGGCCCACGTCAACGCGCACGCGACCTCCACCCCGCTCGGTGACGTCGCCGAGGCCCGCGCCATCCGCACCGCCTTCGGCGACGCGGCGGACTCCGTCGTCGTCAGCGCCACCAAGGGCAGCACGGGGCACCTGCTGGGCGCGGCCGGGGCCGTCGAGGCGATCGCGACGGTGCTCGCCCTCCGGGAGCAGGCGGCGCCGCCGACCCGCAACCTCACCGACCCCGACGACGACGTCACGCTCGACCTCGCCGCCGTGGACGCCCGGCCGCTGCCACCCGGCGCGGTCGGTGTCTCCAACGCCTTCGGCTTCGGTGGACACAACCTCTCGCTCGTCTTCCGCGGCG
>JAVEDQ010000594.1 GCA_030840885.1 Frankiaceae bacterium | reverse complement strand
TCCCGTGCCGCCGCAGATCCGTAGCAGCTCGCCCACGGGGCGGATGGCGCGCTACGGGTTCCGGGACGCGACGGCCGGGGCCGAGGTCGTCGAGCGTCTCGCCCTCGACGACACCACGCTGGGTGCTCTCGGCGCGGCGGCCGACCCGGACCTCGCCCTCCACACGCTCGACCGCCTGGTCGAGGTAGCCGGCCGGGCACCGCTGGCGGCGCTCGCGGAGCGGCCCGGGTTGCGCGGTCGGCTGATCGGGGTGCTCGGAGCCAGTGCCGCCCTGGGGGACCACCTGGTGGCCCACCCCCAGGACTGGGAGCTGCTCAGCGCGGACGGCGTGGTCCCCGACCTGGGGAAGCCGGAGACGGCCGACGCCCTGCGGCTCGCACACCGCCGCGCGCTGCTGGTGCTCGCCGGCCGCGACCTCGCGCACGAACTCGAGCTCTGGGACGTCTGCGACATCCTCGCCGACCTGGCCGGCTCCGCGCTGCAGATCGCGCTCGAGCTCGGGCGGGCTGAGCTCGGGGACAAGTGCGCCGACGCGCGGCTCGCCGTCATCGCGATGGGCAAGTGCGGTGGCCAGGAGCTGAACTACGTCAGCGACGTCGACGTCGTCTTCGTCGGCGAACCGGACGGTGACGACGGCGGGCTGAGCAGCGCCACCCGTCTCGCCGAGCGCATGATCAAGATCTGCTCCACGGCGTCGTCGGAGGGGATCATGTTCCCGGTCGACGCCAACCTACGGCCCGAGGGTCGGCAGGGGCCCCTGGTCCGCACGCTGGCCAGCCACGAGGCCTACTACAAGCGGTGGGCCCGCACCTGGGAGTACCAGGCGCTGCTCAAGGCGCGGCCCGTCGCCGGGGACCGTGAGCTCGGCCAGCAGTACGAGGACATGGTCGCGCCGATGGTCTGGGCCGCGGCCAACCGGCCCAACTTCGTCCCCGACGTGCAGGCCATGCGCCGCCGCGTGGAGGAGAACATCCCCAAGCCCGAGGTCGACCGGCAGGTCAAGCTCGGCCCCGGGGGGATCCGCGACGTCGAATTCGCGGTACAGCTGCTGCAGATGGTGCACGGCCGCACCGACGGCAGGATCCACTCACGCAGCACCCTGCCCGCGCTCGAACAGCTGACCGACAACGGCTACATCGGCCGCATGGACTCCTCGGCGCTGGCCGACTCCTACGTCTTCCTGCGCAACCTGGAGCACCGGCTGCAGCTGCAGCAGCTCCGCCGCACCCACGTCGTGCCCACCGACCCGGACGCGTTGCGTTGGCTCGCCCGGGCGATGGGGTTCCGCGACGTGGAGCGGTTCAACGCCGAACGGGCCCGGCACGCCCGCGAGGTCCGTCGCCTGCACGAGAAGCTCTTCTACCGCCCGCTGCTCGACGCCGTTGCCCGCCTGCCCGCCGACCACGCACGGTTCAACACCCGCCTCACCCCGAAGGCGGCGCAGGCGCGTCTCCAGGCGCTCGGCTTCGAGGACCCCAGCAGCGCCCTCAAGCACCTGCAGGCCATCTCCATCGGCCTGTCCCGCACGGCGACGATCCAGCGGGTGCTCCTGCCGGCGATGCTCGACGCCTTCGCCGACGCCGCCGACCCCGACGCGGGCCTCCGGGCCTATCGCCAGGTCAGTGACGCGCTCGGCTCCACCCCCTGGTACCTGCGGCTGCTGCGGGACGAGGGGCAGGGCGGCGAAGAAGGCGGTGGCGGGGGCGCCGCCGAACGGCTGGCCCGCCTGCTGGCCAGCAGCCCCTACGTCGCGGATCTGATGACCCGCGCGCCGGAGTCGGTCCGGCTGGTCCGCTCGGCGGCCGAGCTGCGGCCCCGTTCCCGTGAGCAGGTGGCGACGGCGTTGCTGTCCGTGGTGCGCCGCAACACCGACTGGGAGGACGCCGTTGCCGCAGCCCGCGCGGTGCGCCGACTGGAGCTCGTGCGGGTCGCCTGCGCCGACCTGCTCGGCCTGCTCGACGTCACCGAAGTCGGGGCCGCGCTCTCCGACGCCGCCGCCGCGACGTTGGCCGCCGCACTGGACGTCGCGTCCCGCAAGGTCGAGGTCGAGCTGCGTGGACCGCTCCCGGCCAGCATCGCGGTGATCGCGATGGGACGGCTCGGCGGCAACGAGCTCGGCTACGGCAGCGACGCCGACATCCTGTTCGTCTTCGAGCCGCGGCCCCACGCCGAGGAGGGCGAGGCCGCGCGAGCGGCCAAGGCCGTCGCGGAGGAGATGCGACGGCTGCTGGCACTGCCGGCGCCCGACCCGCCCCTGCTGCTCGACCTCGGGCTGCGCCCGGAGGGCCGGCAGGGACCGTTGGCCCGCTCGCTGGCCAGCTACGCCGCGTACTACCGCCGCTGGTCCATCGGATGGGAGGCGCAGGCGCTGCTGCGCGCCGTGCCGTTGGCAGGCGACATCGAGCTCGGCTTCCGCTTCATCGAGCTCGCCGACGAGGTCCGCTTCCCGAAGCGGCTGACCGCCGACGCCGTCCGCGAGGTCGGCCGGCTGAAGGGCCGGATGGAGCGGGAGCGGATGCCGAAGAACACCGACCGCACGCTGCACCTGAAGCTCGGGCCGGGCGGGCTGACCGACGTCGAGTGGGCCGTCCAGCTGCTGCAGCTGCAGTCCGGTGCCCGCATCCCCGACCTGCGGACCACCTCGACGCTGGACGCGCTGGCCGCCGCCCGCGCCGCCGACCTGTTGCCCGAGGCGGACGCCGATGTGCTCAGCGACGGCTGGCGGTGGGCGGTCCGACTGCGCAACGCCGTCGTCCTCACCAGCGGCAAGGCCCTGGACTCACTGCCCACCGCCGAGCGGGCGCTCGGCCGGGTGGCGCAGGCCGTCGGGATGGGGGCCGACGATGGCCCTCGTCTCCTCGACGAGCACCGGAGCCGCAGCCGGCAGGTGCGCCAGGTCGTCGACGCGCTGTTCTCGCGAGCCGAAGAGCGTGCCGAGCAGGCCCAGGACGAGCATGACCAGTCCGAGCAGTCCGAGCAGTCCGAGCAGTCCGAGCAGTCCGGAGAAGCCTGATGAGCGTCGCCCCCACCTCGTTCCCGCCGAGCGGGAGTGTTGCCGAACTCCGGCAGGTGGCGGTGCCCGGTCGTCGGCTCGCCGTGCACCGTTCGGACCCGCCGGGCGGCGCGGCCGCTGCCACAGCGCCGCCGGTGTTGTTGCTGCACGGGGTGCCGCAGACCTCCGCTTGCTGGATCCCGCTGATCCAGGAACTGGCCGATGACCGGGTCGTCCTCGCTGTCGACCTGCCCGGCCTGGGCGACTCCGAGGTGCGCGGCCCGTACGACGTGCCGTCGATCGTCGCCTCGCTGTTCGCCCTGCTGCTCGCCGAACTCAGCGAGCCCGGGAACTCCGGCTCGAACTCCGACTCCACCGACGACACTAACGACACCGACGACACCGACGACACCGACGACGACGTCGAGCCGGCCCCGCTGCAGGTGGACGTCGTCGGGCACGACTGGGGTGGCTCGATCGCCCTGGCCCTCGCGGCGGCCCGTCCGGGCCTCGTGCGGCGGCTCGTCGTCGCGAGCGGGCCGTACCGCAAGGTCGACCTCGTCCGCGCCTGGCACATCCCCGTCCTCGGCTTCGTGCCACCGGTGGCGTTCGCCCGCTCGGGGCGTGCGATTGTCCGCGGGATGTTCCGCTACGCCTGGAAGACCGGGCGCGCCCCGGAGGCGACGGTCGCGTCCTACGCCGACGCCTACGCCGCTCCTGAGCGGGTCCGCGCCATGACGGAGTACTACCGCGCCGCGGTCCGGCGGGCCTCGTCGAAGCGGACGGCCGAGGACGGCGACGGCGGGCCGGCGGCCCGGGCCGAGCGGAGCCTGGTCATCTGGGGGACCGACGACCCTCCGATGCCGCTGCGCGTCGGCGAGGCGGTCGTGAGCGACCTAGGTCGGGTCAACGACCCGGCGACCGTCCGGATGGTGACCCTGCCGGGCGTCGGACACTGGCCCTTCGACGAGGTCCCCGGCGTCGTCGTGCCGCTCGTCGGCGACTTCCTGCGCCGCTGACCCGGGAAGGGCGGGCTGCCCGCCTTGCTGCCGGTCGTCGCGCGGGCGGTCGTCGAGCGGAAGGCTGTCCCGGCCCTGGCTGAGCGCTTCACGGCTCGCCGCCGTGGGCAGCGCGGGTCTCCCGGTGAGCAGCCGGGCCAGCGCGAAGCCGCCGAGGCTGGCCGCCACCCCGCCGATCGCGTCGACCCAGTAGTGGTTGCCGGTCCCGATGATGACGAACAACGTCAAGAACGGGTAGCAGGCCCCGAGCACGCGCACCCAGGTCCGCCGGGCGAGGAAGACGACCGAGATGGCAACCCACAGCGACCAGCCGATATGCATCGACGGCATTGCTGCGTAGAGGTTGCTGTGGGCCGACACCGACTGGTCGCCCCAGGAACCCCAGGTGTGGAAGGCGACGACGGTGTCGGTGTAGCCCCCGCCGGGCAGCAGCCGGGGCGGGGCGAGCGGGAAGAACGCGAAGCCGAACAGGGCGACCACGTTCGTCAGGTACCAAGCCGTCCGGAGCTGGCGCGCGTGCAGCTGGTGGCGGCGGTAGAGCCAGATGCCGACACCGATCGTCACCGCGAAGTGCAAGCTCGCGTAGTAGTAGTTGCAGACGTAGGCGAGCCACTCGTGGCGCGCGACGAAGCCGTTCACGATCTTCTCGTGGTATGTCCCGAGAAACCGCTCGAACGAGACCACGTCGTGGGCGTG
>JAVEDQ010000567.1 GCA_030840885.1 Frankiaceae bacterium | reverse complement strand
CATCGCCACCTCCAGGTTGCGGTCGGCGAACCGTAGCACTGTAAGTGTGTAATCGCCAGCCG
Source organism: Frankiaceae bacterium (assembly GCA_030840885.1). Taxonomy (GTDB): domain Bacteria; phylum Actinomycetota; class Actinomycetes; order Frankiales; family Frankiaceae; genus JAVEDQ01. The sequence continues at coordinate 8,441 of JAVEDQ010000567.1, read as the reverse complement.
GTCAGGGAGCGAGGAGCGCCGAGACGGCGGCCCGGGCGCCCGCCGGATCGGCTGCGGCACGGGCCGCGACGGCGAGCTGCCGGCACTCGTCCAGGGTGTGTGCGGCCAGCGCCGCGCGCACCTCGGGCAGGCTGACCGGCGCCATCGACAGGCTCGTGACTCCTAGCCCGACGAGCACCAGCGCCAGCAGCGGGTCGCTGGCCGCCTCGCCACAGACCCCGCACGGCTTGCCGAGCTGCTGCCCGGCGTCGGCGGAGAGGGCAACGAGGTCGAGTAGTGCCGGCTGCCACGGGTCGAGCAGGTCGGCGAGGTCGCCGTTCATCCGGTCGGCGGCGAGCGTGTACTGCGCCAGGTCATTGGTGCCGAGGCTGAGGAAATCGCAGCCGGCCAGCACGGTGGAGGCCCGCAGCGCCGCCGCCGGTACCTCGACCATGACACCGGCGACGGGTAGCCCGGCGGCGTGCGCCCGGCCGGCGAAGTCGGCGGCCTCGGCCGGGGTGGTGACCATCGGCGCCATGACCCGGACGTCCGCGCCGGTGATGGCGGCGGCCTTCGCGATCGCCGTGAGCTGGGTGGTGAGCAGCTCCGGCAGCCGCCGGGCGACGCGCAGCCCGCGGACGCCGAGCGCCGGGTTGGGCTCGTCCGGGACGGTCGCGAAGCGCAGCGGCTTGTCGGCCCCGGCGTCCAGCGTCCGGACGACGACCATGCGCCCCGAGAAGGCGGCGAACACCTTCTCGTAGTTCGCTGCCTGCTCCGCGAGCGTCGGGGCGTCGGGGCGGTCGAGGAAGAGGAACTCGGTCCGGAACAGCCCGACGCCCTCGCTGTCCGCGGCCGAGGCCGAGGGCAGATCGCGGGCGGCCCCCAGGTTCACCAGCAGCTTCACCGCGTGGCCGTCGGCGGTGTGGCCCGGCCCGGTCGAGCTGGCGAGCGCCCGGCGGCGGGCCTGCTGGCGGGTCTCGGCGTTGGTGACGAGATCCGCGGACGGGTCGGCGACGACGTCACCGGTGGTGCCGTCGAGCAGCACCATCCGTTCGTCGGTCAACGCGGCGGCGTCGGGGCAGGCGACCACCGCGGGCAGGCCGAGCGACTTGGCCAGGATGGCCGTGTGGCTCGTGGGTCCACCGCCCTCGGTGACGATGCCGAGCACGACCGCGGGGTCGAGGGTGGCGGTGTCGGCCGGGGCCAGATCGGGTGCGACGAGGACGAACGGGTGGCCGGGCGTCGGGATCCCGGGCATGGGCACGCCGAGCACGGATGCGATGGCACGGTTGCGGATGTCGTCGAGGTCGGCGACCCGCTCGGCCAGGTACGGGCCGGCCGCAGCCAGCATCTGCCGGAACTCCCCGAAGGACGCGTCGAGCGCCTGCGGGGCCGGCTGCCCGAGCTTGATCCGGTCGGTGACCTTGTGGGCGAGGCCCGGGTCGCGGGCCATCATCGCCTGTGCATTGAGGACGTCGGCGACCTCCTTGCCGGCGGTACCGGCAGCCGCGCTCGCCCGGGCCTCGAGTGCCGACCCGACCTCGTGCAGCGCCGCCTCGGCGGCGGCGATCTCGGCCATCACGTCGCTCACCGGCGGCAGATCGGTCGGCAGCTGCGGCGGCGGCGCCATCCGGGCCACCGGACCGGCGACGGTCCCGGGGCTGACGCCGATGCCCGCGAGGGCGGTGCTCACGGGGCGGCGTCCAGGTCCGTGGCCAGCAGAGCGGCAAGTTCCTCGATGGCGGCGTCGGCACCGTCGCCGCTGGCGGACAGGACGACCTCGTCCCCGCCCTTGGCGTCGAGGCCGAGCACCATCAGGATGCTGCGGGCGTCGACGGGCTCGACGCCGTCCTTGCCGATGGTGACCGACACGGGCTGCCGGCCGGCGGCCTGGACGAACAGTGCTGCGGGGCGGGCGTGCAGGCCCACCGATGAACCGATGACGACACGGTGCTCGACCATGAGCTTCTCCTGGTGACTGGTGTTCTACGGATGCAGAGAAACGGACGTGCTAGGACCGGACGGTTGCTCCGGCGGGGGTGCGGCTGCCGGCGGGCGAGGGCACGGAGCCGGCGGACGGGTAGGTGCTGGCCGCGCTCTCGGGCTCGGTGTCGAAGTCGGCGTCCGACTCGCCCAGGCTCTTGGCGAAGGTCACGCACAGCGTGCTGATCAGGACGCCGACGACGATCGCCAGCACGTAGAGCAGCGGCTTGCCGATCAGCCCGACGACCCAGATGCCGCCGTGTGGGGCCCGCGAGGTGGCACCGAAGCCCAGCGACATCGCGCCGGTGACCGCGGAACCGGCCATCAGCGACGGGATGACGCGGATCGGGTCGGCGGCGGCGAACGGGATCGCGCCTTCGGTGATGAAGGAGGCGCCGAGCAGCCACGCCGCCTCTCCGGCCTGCCGCTCGGACTTGGTGTAGAGCTTCGGTCGCAGCACGGTCGAGAGCGCCATCGCCAGCGGGGGCACCATGCCGGCGGCCATGACCGCCGCCATGATCGTGAGGTTGCCGGCGGACAGCGACGCGACGCCGAAGGTGTAGGCCACCTTGTTGATCGGGCCGCCGAGGTCGAAGGCCATCATCAGCCCGAGGATCGCGCCGAGCAGCACCGCGTTGCTGCCTCCGAGACCGTTCAGCCAGTTCGTCAGGTGGGTGGTGGCAGCGGCGATCGGCTGGCCGATGACGACGAGCATCAACGTCCCGACGACGGCCGTCGTGACCAGTGGGATGACCACGACCGGCATGACGCCGGCGACCCCCCGGGGAACGCGGAGCTTCTTCATCTGCAGGGCGAGGAACCCGGCCAGCAGGCCGGCGACCAGGCCGCCGAGGAAGCCGGCGCCGATCGCGCTGGCGAGCAGACCCCCGACGATGCCGGGTACCAGGCCGAGCCGGTCGGCCATCGCGTAGGCGATGAAGCCGGCGAGGATCGGGACCAGCATCTTGAACGCGGTGGAGCCGATGAAGAACAGCACGCCGGCGAAGCCGGTCTGGCTCAGCAGCTTGTCGAGGTGGTCGGTGCTCACGCCGGCGTAGGTGACGCCCTCGAAGGTGCCGCCGTTGACCTTGCTGGCGATCTTGGCCCCGCCGATCAGGAAGGCGATGGCGATGAGGATGCCCCCGGCGGCGACGAACGGGATCATGTAGCTGACGCCGGTCATCAGCCACTGCCGGAGGTGGGTGCCGAAGCCGGCGTTGGCGTCGACCTTCGTGGCCGGTGCGGGCGGGGCACCTGCGGCGGACGCCGGGACGGGCTCCTTGGCGGCGCGCTCGGCCTCGGCGAGCAGGGCCGGTGCGTCGTTGATCGCCTTCTTGACGCCGACCTGGATCAGCGGCTTGCCGGCGAAGCGCTCGCGGTCGCGGACCTCGACGTCGGCGGCGAAGATGACCGCGTCGGCCGCGCCGATCTGCTCGGCGGACAGCGGGTCGCTGCCGGCCGCACCCTGGGTCTCGACCAGGATCTCGTGGCCGGCTTCTTCCGCCGCGACCTCGAGTGACTCGGCCGCCATGTAGGTGTGTGCGATGCCCGTCGGGCACGACGTGACTGCGACAATCTTCATCGTCCCAGTACCTCCTTGTTGATGAGAGCGACGACGTCGTCGGGTGACGTCGCGTCGTGCAGCGCCTGCTTGAAGGCGGGGCGCACCAGCCGGCGCGCGAGCGCGGCGAGGATGGTCATGTGCTCCGAACTGCCACCGGCGGGGGCGGCGATCAGGAAGATCAGGTGGGCGGGCCCGTCGGGCGCTCCCCAGTCGACGCCGTCGGCGCTGCGGGCGAAGCCCAGCGTGGCCGCGGTGACCGCCGTCGAGCGCGCGTGGGGGATGCCGATGCCGCCTTCGAGGCCGGTCGGCATCTGCTCCTCGCGGGCGCGGACGTCGCCGAGGAAGGTCTCGAGGTCGGTGACCCGCCCGGTCTTCTCCATGCGGGCGGCCAGGCCGCGGGTCACCTCATACCGGTCGGCGGCGGCGACGTCGAGGTCGACCAACTCCGCGTTGATGAGGTCGTTCGGGCTCAAGTCGTGTGCGGCGAGGCCGTTCGTCATGAGGACTGCCCTTCCAGGTTCCGGTTGGAGTCCACCGACGGGTGCAGGCGGACGGAGCTGTGGTCGAGGTCGGCCGGGGTCGGCATCCGGCTGCCGGGGAGGCTCACCGCAGCGGCCCCCCAGGCCAGCGCCTCGCGCAGGGCGTGCGGACCGGCGCCGCCACCGGCGAGGAAGCCGGCGAGCAGCGCGTCCCCGGCGCCGACGGTGCTGCGGGGATTGAGGACGGTGGCCTCGCCGTGGTGGGCGCCGTCGGCGTCGACGAGCAGGGCGCCGTCGGCTCCCAGGCTCGCGAGCACGGCGCCGACACCACGGGCCCGCAGCGCCTCGGCGGCGGCGACCGCGTCACCAAGGGTTCGGATGGGGTGCCCGGCCGCCTCGGCGAGTTCCTCCGCGTTGGGCTTGAGCAGGTCCGGGCCGGCGTCGAGGGCGGCAAGCAGCGGCGCGCCGGAGGAATCGACGCAGACCCTGGCGCCGCTGCCGGCCAGCGTGCGGACGAGGTCGGCGTAGAAGTCGTCGGCCAGGCCGCGCGGGAGACTGCCGCAGCACGCCACCCAGTCGACCGGCCCCGTCACGGCGGCCTCGACCGCGGCGACCAGCGCGGCCGCCTCGTCGGCGGAGATGTCGGGTCCGAGCTCGTTGAGCTTCGTCGTGGTGCCGTCCGGCTCGACGACGGTGACGTTGGCCCGGATGGCGCCGTCGATCGGGACGGGCACCACGTCGATGCCCTCGATCTCGAGCAACGCGCCGAGCTGCAGGCCTTCGGAGCCGCCGGAGGGCAGCACGGCCCGGGTCTTGCACCCGGCGGCGGCCAGCGCGCGGCTGACGTTGACGCCCTTGCCGCCCGGGTCCACACGGGTGGCGGTCGCCCGGAGGACCGCGCCCCGCACCAGCCCGTCGACCTCGACGGTCCGGTCGACGCTCGGGTTGGGCGTAAAGGTGATGATCATGACGTCAGGCCAGCACGACGCGGGGACCCGCGGCGGCGAGTTCGTCGGCGACCAGGGGATCGGCGCCGCTGTCGGTGACGAACACGTCGATGTCCTCCAGGCTGCCGAAGCGGGCCAGCTGGTCAGCTCCGATCTTGGAATGGTCGGCCACGACGACTCCACGCCGGGACGCGGCGAGCATCGCCCGCTTGACCGCGGCCTCGGCGGGGTCCGGGGTCGTGAGACCGCGTTCGACGGAGATGCCGTTGGTGCCGATGAAGGCGACATCGACGTAGGTGTCGGCGAGTGCGGCGAGGGCCCAGGCGTCGACTGCGGCGAGGGTGGTCCGACGGACGCGGCCGCCGAGCAGCAGCAGTGTCAGGTTCGCGCGGTGGGACAGGGTCATGACGATCGGGACGGAGTTCGTGACCACCGTGAGCTCTCGCTCGGTGGGCAGGATCTCGGCGAGCCGGCCGGTGGTGGTGCCCGCGTCGAGCAGGATGGCGCCCTGCTCGGGCACCTCGGCCAGCGCAGCCTTCGCGATGCGCTCCTTCTCGGCGACCATGACGGTGTCGCGGGTGGCAAGCGCCGGTTCGAAGCCGAGACGCTCCACGGGGATGGCTCCGCCGTGTACGCGACGCAGCAGGCCGTGGCGCTCGAGGACCGTGAGGTCGCGACGGACGGTCTCGGTCGTGACCCCGAATTCCTCGGCCAGGAAGGTGACGTCCACGCGCCCCTGACTGCGGGCCCGACCCACGATGTCGGTCTGGCGTTCTTCGGCGTACATGTGGTTTCACCCCCGGTCTGAGTTGGTTTCAGGACCGTAAGGCTTTGTTCATGTGGGAGTCAAGAGAAAATGTGGTTCGGCCCACACAAGAATCGGCACAACTGCGCGAGCAGGAGCCGATGTGGGGAGGCCTCGACTTACGTGGGGCCAGGAGGCGTCAGACGCGGTGGCGGTGCCGCAGATCCTCGGTGACCTTGCGTTCCGCGACGAACGACAGGAACGGAATGGTGCCGGCGACCACGACGAGGAACGTGCGGACCAGCGTGAAACGGGCCCGTACCGCGAGGTCGAGCGCGGCGAGCACGTAGAAGAGGAACAGGAAGCCGTGCGCCGTCCCGACCACGGCGACCATGCCGGGGGAGTCGGCGAAGTACTTCAGCGGCATGGCGACGAGCACGAGCAGCAGGAGGCCGACGCCGACGATGTAGGCGAGGACGCGGTAACGGGTGAGCGCCGCGGAGACGCTGGACCTCGAATCAGTCATGGCCGGCCACCGGATCGGCTGGACGTGCCGGTGCGGGTGGACGAACCGGTCCGGGTGGAGAGCCCGGCCAGGTATCGGTTGTAGGCGGCAAGTTCGGCGTCCTCGGCTTCGTCGGCCGGTGTCGGCGGCGCTGCTGCGGTCGGCGCCGCCCGAACCGGCTCACGCACGGGCTCGCGCACCTCCCGGACCCGCTCGGCCGGCGGCTCGATCTCGTCGCGGACGAGCTTCCACCAGAAGTAGACGACGGCGGCCGCGAACAGCCACCACTGGATCGCATACAGCAGGTTCCGCAGGCCACCACCGCTGTCGGTCTCGTTCAGCGGCACACCGACGACGTCGAGAGTGTCGGCCGGCGTCGAGGCGGCGCGGAGCACGTAGCCGTCGAGGATGCGATAGGGCACCACGGCGGCGAGTTCGGCGTTGTTGACCTCGCGGACCTGTCCGGCCGGGAGCGGTGCGGGTGTCTGCTTGCCGACGGGCGGGGGATCCTCGGAGGCGTAGACACGGCCGGACACCGTCACCGCTCCGGCGGGCGGTGGCGCCGGAGTCGTCCCGGTGGGCGTCCAGCCCCGCACGACCAGGGCCGCCGGACCCGTCGCGGGCTGCAGCGGGGTCACGACCCAGGCACCGGGGCGCCCGGCCTGCGGACGGTCGGCGACCAGGACCTGGTGAGCGGCGTCGTAGGTGCCGACGACGACGGTCTGCCGCCCGATGTCACCCCCGGGGACCGGGGCGTCCGGGCTGACCAGATCGGCGAGCGGGACGGCCGGCCGCGCGTCGGCCGGGATGACGCGGGTGCCGCGGTCTTCCCAGCGGTGCAGCTGCCAGCGTCCGAAGAACGAGAACAGCACGATGATCGTGATCGCGAGCAGGGTGATCGTGACCCACCGCAGCGTGAGGAAACGACGAATCACGCGTTCAACGCTACGTCCGCCCGCGTGTGAGCGGATCAGGCCGCAGGCGTGCTGTACTTCTCGATCGCGCGGCGGACCCGCTCGAGTGCCATCGCGTGGGTGACGCGACCCTCGACGTAGGCCTGCATCGCGGCGCGGCGGGCACGTTCGGCGCGGGGGTCGTCGAGGGCGGTGGTGAGGGGCGACTTCGCCGGGGAGTTGTCGGGTGGCGTGCTGCTGCGGGCCATGCTCACCTCCAGGTGGACGTCGGAAACGGCGCGGAGCGCCCACTGTGCCCCACCCGGCCCCGGACCGCCACCGCTTATCGCCAGGCGGCCGCCTGCTTCTCCACCAGAGCGACCAGGTCGCCGTAGGTGTCGGAGACGTCGAGCAGGTGCAGCCCCCACGTCGGGCCGATCGCCTCGGTGGTGGCGCCGGCCGCATAGGGCGAACCGGAGCCCGTGATCTGCAGCCAGGACGCCCCGCCCTCGTTGCGGCACTCGCCGCGCAGCCCGGTGAAGGTGACGAAGCCGGTCTTCAGGTCCGGCAGACCCGTGGCCGGGGACGCGGTGAGCTTGCCGCCGAGGTTGCGCGTCGGGAGGTAGGGGTGCAGGTCCGCCGGGCCGGTGCCGAGGGTGGCGGGGTTGACGCACAGCACCTCCATGCCCTCGGTGGTGGCGCCGGGGTTGAGGTTGCGGGCGTTGCCGGTGCGTCCGAACAGCGAGTCCGGCGGCGGGGTCTTGGCGAAGGAGCTGAAGGCGACGACGCAGCCGGCCTGGTCGGTCTTGCGGCAGGCGGGGACGTTGGCGAACACGCCCCCCACGTCCTTGGCCTGCGGGACCAGCACGTTGCCGCCGAGCAGCAGTGCGGAGACCAGCTTCGACCGCTCGGCCGGGTTGTTGTCGATCTCGGAGTGGATGAGGCGCGTCAGCTGCCCTGCCCCCTGGCTGTGCCCGATCAGCACCACGCCCCGGCCCTTGTTCTCGGTGTTCAGGTAGTCGTGCCAGGCGGAGTCGACGTCGTCGGCCGCGAGCTTCTGGGCGGCGGGGTCGCCGAAGCCGCCGTTGAGGATCGAGGCCAGGGTCAGCTGTCGGTAGACCGGGACGAACAGTCGGCAGACCGAGGCGAAGCGGGCGGCCTGCGCGCGGGCGACGCCGATCGCTGCGGGCTCCGGCTCCAGCGGTGCGTTCCGGCCCGGGGCCTCGGACAGCGTCGGGTAGACGTAGAAGCAGTCGATCTTGGGGTCGGCGGCCGGCGTGAACGGCTGCGTCGGACCACCGGTCTGACCGGCTGTCGCGGCGGTGGCATCGAGTCCGCCCTCGCAG
>JAVEDQ010000519.1 GCA_030840885.1 Frankiaceae bacterium | reverse complement strand
GGACGCTCGGGCTCAGACGCTCGGGCTCAGCTCGTCGGGCTCAGCTCGGGCCGGCTGGCGGGACGAGCGCCTCCCAGCCGAGATAGTCGACCGGGTGCCGGGTGGTCAGACCGGTCATCCGCGCCCGCGCCTGCGCGGCCGCCATCGGCGTCAGCCGCGTCAGCTGTGTCGTCGCGGAGGCATGCAGAACGCCGGGGTCGGGCCGGGCGACGTCGAAGCCATCGGCCTCGAGGCCGCCGGCGAGTGCGTCGACGTCGGCACCCGGAACCACCTCGAAGACGTGACGGACCAGTACCGGCCGATGGGGGTCCTCCCCGGCCGCGGTGAGGTCGTCGAGCACAGCCGCGTCACCGCGCTCCACGTCGTAGGAGCGTGCGAGCAGAACCAGGGTGCCGTCGTCGACCAGCATCATGGGCGCCGACGGGCGCCGCCCGAACAGGCGCGCGAAGCCGCTGCGGACGGTCACCGCCGAGGGCCGGTCGGCTCCTTGGGACCGCCGCGGACGAGGCTCACCGGTTCTGGGCTCGCCGTGGATGGCGTGGATGCCGTAGATGCCGGGGCTGCTGCGGGCGTCGGCGTGCGTGGCGCGGCGAGGCGCGCGAGATAGGCGTTGTAGGCGTCCAGCTCGTCGCCGTCGCCGCCGGTGCGGTCGGCGCGCCGGTCCTCGCGCTTGGCCTGCCGCTCGTCGGCCCGCGACCACTGGGCGAACAGGGCGACGAAGACGACGGCCCCGACGAGCTCACCGGCCGCCCACATCAGACCACCGCCGTTGTGCTGGTCGGTCAGCAGGCTCGTCCCCCACGGGCGGGGGTGGGCCAGGTAGTAGTCGAGGGCGAACACCTCGCTGTAGTTCATGATCGCCAGCGCGAGCAGCGCATGCAGCGGGAAGGTCAGGAACAGCAGCATCAGCCGGCCCCAGTGCGGCAGGCGCCCCGGGAGCGGGTCGATGCCGATGATCGGCCAGAAGAACAGGCAGCCGGCGGCGAGGAAGTGGCCGTGGATCGCGTCGTGCACCAGGTCGTTCCGCAACGACAGGCCGTACAGCGACGTGAAGTACAGCCCGTACATGCTGACGACGAGGACCACGAACCCGACGAGCGGGAAGCTGAGCACCTTCGCAACCGGGGTGTGCAGCAGCCAGAGCAGGCCTCGACGCGGCCGGGGCGGCAGCGCGCGGAGGGCGAGGGTGACCGGCGCGCCGAGCGCCAGCGGGATGGGCGCGACCGTGGCCAGCAGCATGTGCTGGAAGGCGTGGGCGGAGAACAGGGCGTGGTCGTAGGACGCCACCCCGCCGCAGGTCGCGTACGCGATGACGAGCAGACCCCCCAGCCAGGCCGCCGTGCGGCCGGGTGACCAGCTGTCGCCCCGCCGCTGCAGTTTCGCCACGGCCCCGACGTAGAGAACCGCCGCGAGGGCCAGCGCGATCAGCGGGACCGGCTCGAACGACCAGTCGAGCAACAGCCGTCCCACCGTGGGCGGTGGCGGCGTGAATCCGTGGGCGACCAGCACACCTCTGAGGGTAGATCGTGGGGGGCCGCACAGAAGCAGCTGTGAAGCACCGCACCCGAAGGGCCGTGTCGGGCCGAACATCTGCCAGAATGCGGCTTGTGGCAACCGCAGCCCCGGTGCTGGAAAACGCACCCCCTCACGGCTCCCTGACCCGGCCTTCGATGGTGTCGGTAGGCACGATCGTTTGGTTGTCCTCCGAGCTGATGTTCTTCGCGGCGCTGTTCGCGATGTACTTCACGATCCGGGCGGTCACCCCCTCCGGGGACTGGCCCCCCGTCGAAGGCGTCAACGGGGTAGGCCCGGTCGAGCTCCACGTCGGGTACTCGCTGATCTTCACGACGATCCTGGTGCTCTCCAGCGTCACCTGTCAGATCGGGGTCTTCGCGGCCGAACGCGGCGACGTCCACGGCCTACGGCGCTGGTTCGTGATCACCCTGATCATGGGCGCGACCTTCGTCGCGGGGCAGGCCAACGAGTTCAACAACAACAAGTTCTCGATCTCGTCCCACGCCTACGGGTCGGTCTACTACCTGACCACCGGGTTCCACGGCCTGCACGTCACAGGCGGGCTGATCGCCTTCGTGCTGCTGCTGATACGCACGACCTACGGCCCCTTCACACCGGAGCAGGCCACGTCCGCGATCGTCGTCTCGTACTACTGGCACTTCGTCGACGTCGTCTGGATCGCCCTCTACGCCACCATCTACATCCTCCAGTGAGCGCCATGACTGCTGTCCGGTCGGCCCGTCCGCGCCGCCTGCCCACTACCTTCCTGCTCCTGCTCGCCCTCATCGCCCTGGCCGTCCTCTGGGCGGCCTTCGCCCCCAAGAGCTCCGCGGCCGAGGCCGAGGACCCGAACCTCGCCGTCCGCGAGGGCCGGGCCCTGTTCCTGGTCGGGTGCTCGTCCTGCCACGGGCTCGACGCCCAGGGCGGCAACCAGGCACCGAGCCTCATCGGCGTCGGTGCCGCCGCGGTCGACTTCCAGGTCGGGACCGGCCGCATGCCGCTCGCAGCGCCTGCCGCCCAGGCCGCGCGCAAGACGCCGCTCTACAACGAGACGCAGATCCGACAGCTCGCCGCCTACGTCGACTCGCTCGCCCCCGGACCGGCAATCCCGACGGTCAACCTGGCCGACGGCGACCTCGCGTACGGCGGTGAACTGTTCCGCACCAACTGCGCGCAGTGCCACCAGGCCTCCGGTCAGGGCGGTGCGCTCACCAACGGCAAGTACGCGCCGAACCTCGGTCGCGCGACGCCGACACAGGTCGGTGAGGCCATGCGCACCGGGCCGGAGTCCATGCCGGTCTTCTCGCCTGCGCAGCTGAACGACCACCAGGTGAACTCGATCGCCAAGTACGTCGAGTTCCTCAACAACCCGAAGTCCCCCGGCGGGCACCCGATCGGCAGCTACGGGCCGGTCCCCGAAGGGTTGGTCGCCTGGCTCGTCGGCATCGGCGGCCTCGTCGTCGCGACCCTCTGGATCGGATCGAGGATCACATGACCGGCAAGCCACGGGGCGACCATCAGCCCGAGGGATCGCCCGACCTGCCTGCCGGTGGCTCCCCCGGAGG
>JAVEDQ010000510.1 GCA_030840885.1 Frankiaceae bacterium | reverse complement strand
CCGGGCTGTGCCGTGCTTTCGCACGCCGCGGGCTGCGGGTCGCGCCGTTCAAGGCGCAGAACATGTCGCTGAACTCCTTCGTCACGCTCGACGGCGGCGAGATCGGCCGGGCGCAGGCGATGCAGGCCGCCGCCGCCGGCGTCGAACCCGAGGCCGCGATGAACCCCGTCCTGCTCAAGCCCGGTGGTGAGCGGTCCAGCCACGTCGTCGTCCTCGGTGAGACGACGGGATCGGTCAGTGCGCTGTCCTACCGCGGCCGGAAGGCCGCGCTCGCCGAGGTGGTCGCCCGCTCGCTCGCCGACCTGCGCCGCCGCTACGACGTCGTCGTGTGCGAAGGTGCCGGCTCGCCCGCCGAGATCAACCTGCGCGGCACCGACATCGCCAACATGGGGCTGGCACGGGCGGCGGACCTGCCGGTTCTCGTGGTCGGCGACATCGACCGCGGCGGCGTGTTCGCGTCGATGTTCGGGACGCTCGCCCTGCTCGACGCCGAGGACCAGGCGCTGCTGGCGGGGTTCGTCGTCAACAAGTTCCGCGGCGATCCGGCTCTGCTGGCGCCCGGGCTGGACATGCTGCGCCAGCTCACCGGCCGGCCGGTGTTCGGCGTCCTGCCCTGGCTGCCGGGGCTGTGGCTCGACGTGGAGGATTCGCTGGACCTCGAGACCGACCGCGGCGAATCAGCGCCACCGGTTGGCGCCGACGTGGTGCGGGTGTCGGTGGTGCGGCTGCCGCGGATGAGCAACGCCACCGACCTCGACGCGCTCGCCGCCGAACCGGGGGTGCTCGTCCGGTTCGCGACCCGACCCGAGGAGTGCGCCGACGCCGACCTCGTCGTGCTGCCCGGCACCCGGGCGACCGTCGAGGACCTGGCCTGGCTGCGCGCCCGCGGGCTTGACGTCACCCTCGCCGCCCGCGCCGCTGCCGGTCGGCCGCTGCTCGGCATCTGCGGCGGCTACCAGATGCTGGGCCGCGCGATCGACGACGCCGTGGAGAGCGGCGCCGGGCACGTCGACGGGCTCGGACTGCTGCCGTTGACGGTCGAGTTCGCCGGCGACCGGGTGCTCAGACGGCCAATCGGCCGGGCGGGGGACCTGCCGGTCATCGGCTACGAGATCCACCACGGCCGCATCACCGTCGACGGCGGCGAGCCGCTGGTCGCGACCGACGACGGGCCGGAGGGTTGCCGTGTCGGCGCCACTTGGGGCACGGTCTGGCACGGCCTGCTCGAGAACGACGCCTACCGCCGACGCTTCCTCACCGACGTCGCCACTGCGGCCGGTCGCGATTTCACCGCGGGCACGGTCGAGTTCGCCGCCGTCAGGCAGGCTCGACTGGATGCGCTCGGCGACCTGGTCGAGTCCTCGCTCGACGTCGACGCCCTGCTCGACCTCGCGCAGCGCGGTGCGCCCGCCGACCTACCGTTCGTTCCTCCCGGAGCACCGCTGCCCGGATCAACCGCCTTGGAGTCACCCGCATGATCCTGCTGCTGTCACACGCCGACACCGAACTGCTGGCGGCGGCAGGCTCCGGCGCACCGTTCTCCGTCGCCAACCCGGCACGGCTCGAACCCGACGAGCTGCCGGAGCTGCTCGACGGTGCGGACGTCGTCGTGGTTCGCCTGCTCGGCGGTCGTTCGTCGTGGGCGGCCGGGCTGGACGCCGTGCTGGCCTCCGGCCGTCCCGTCGTCGTCCTCGGCGGTGAGGCGACGCCTGACGCGGAGCTGCAGGCGCTGTCCACCGCGCCCGCCGGCGTCGTCACCGAGGCGCTCGCCTACCTCGCCGAGGGCGGCACGGCCAACCTCGCGAACCTGGCCGGGTTCCTCTCCGACACCCTGCTGCTGACCGGGGACGGCTTCGAGCCGCCGGCACCGGTGCCGGCCTTCGGGCTGCGGGCCGGTCGCGCGGAGGTCGAGGGTCGACCGACCGTCGGCATCGTCTACTACCGCGCCCACGAGACCAGCGGCAACGCGGGGTTCGTCGACGTGCTCGCCGACGCGATCGAGACCGCCGGCGGCAACGCGCGGCCGGTCTACAGCGGCTCGCTGCGCGGCGCCGCCGACGACTTCTACGCCCTGCTCGAGGGCGTCGACGCGCTGGTCGTCACCGTGCTCGCCGCCGGCGGGGCGCACGCTGCCACCGCATCCGCGGGCGGGGACGAGAGCTGGGACGTCGGGGCACTCGCGACGCTCGACGTGCCCGTGCTGCAGGGGCTGTGCCTGACCTCGACGAAGACCACGTGGACCGACTCCGACGCCGGGCTCGCGCCGATGGACGCGGCGATGCAGGTCGCCATCCCGGAGTTCGACGGTCGCCTCATAACGGTGCCGTTCTCCTTCAAGGAGGTCGGCGCGGACGGGCTGTCGCGCTACGCGGCCGACCCGGAACGCGCCGCCCGCGTGGCCGGCCTCGCCGTCAAGCACGCGCGGCTGCGGTCGGTGCCGAACGCGGAGAAGAAGATCGCGCTCGTCCTCTCCTCGTACCCGACGAAGCACTCGCGGGTGGGGAACGCGGTCGGCCTCGACACCCCGGCCAGCGCCATCTTCCTGCTGCAGGCGATGCGGGACGCCGGGTACGACCTGGGTCCCGATGCGCAGGTGCCGACCGACGGCGACACGCTGATCCACACGCTGATCGCGGCCGGTGGGCACGACGTCGAGTGGCTGACCGAGGAGCAGCTCGCCAACGCCTCGGCGCGGGTGCCGCTCGCGGACTACCAGCAGTGGTTCGACGCCCTCGACGGCGAGCTCACCGACGGCATCCGGGAGCACTGGGGCGAGGCGCCCGGTGAGCTCTACGTCGACGGCTCGGGCGGGGACGCGCACATCGTGCTGGCCACCCTGCAGTTCGGCAACGTGCTGCTGATGATCCAGCCGCCGCGCGGGTTCGGCGAGAACCCGGTCGCCATCTACCACGACCCGGATCTGCCGCCCTCGCACCACTACCTGGCCGCCTACCGCTGGCTGGAGACGTCGTTCGGCGCTGATGTGGTGGTGCATCTCGGCAAGCACGGCACGCTCGAATGGCTGCCGGGCAAGGGCCTCGGTCTCGGCCCCGCCGATGCGCCGGACGCCGTTCTCGGGACGCTGCCGCTCGTCTACCCGTTCCTCGTCAACGACCCGGGGGAGGGCACGCAGGCCAAGCGTCGGGCGCACGCCACCATCGTCGACCACATGGTGCCGCCGATGGCCCGCGCCGACACCTACGGCGAGATGGCGAAGCTCGAGCAGCTGCTCGACGAGCACGCGAATGTCGCCGCGATGGACCCGGGGAAGCTCCCCGCCATCCGCGCGCAGATCTG
>JAVEDQ010000466.1 GCA_030840885.1 Frankiaceae bacterium | reverse complement strand
ATCCAGGCGGCCAAGGCCGGGATCCTCGAGGTCGCCGACATCTTCGTGGTGAACAAGGCCGACCGCGACGGCGCCGACCAGACCTACCGCGAGCTCAAGCAGATGATCCAGCTCGGCTCCACCAACGTCGCCGGCGGCGGTTGGAAGCCGCCGGTGCTCAAGACGGTGGCGGCCAAGCAGCAGGGCGTGGACGAGGTCGTCGAAGCGCTCGAGAAGCACCGCGCCTGGATGGAGACCAGCGGCGAACTCGACCGCCGGCGACGCGCCCGGGCGGCCGGCGAGATCGAGGCCATCGCGGTGACCGCATTGCGGGAACGCATGGGCGACCTCGGCGGCGCGGCCGCCATGGAGAAGCTCGCCGCTGACGTGGTCGCGGGGCGGACCGATCCCTACGCTGCGGCCGACCGGCTCATCGAGGGTGTCGTCGACGACGTCGCCGGATGAGTGTCACAGCACGAGTGCCACAGGATGAGTAGCTCGCGGAGGTTGTGCACGCGGCTGGGACTGCTGGTCGTGCTCCTCGCTCCGCTCGCCGCCTGTGGTTCCGGCGACGGCGGGTCCACGCGGGTGGGTGCCACCGCCACGCGTACGCCGGAGTTCTCGGTGTCGTCGACCTTCTCTCTCCCCACCCTGCCCACGGTGGGGGCCACGGCCGCACCTGCACCCGGCAAGGGCGCCACGCCCCGGCCCAGCGAGCGACCGCTCCAGGGCCGCACCATCGTCCTCGACCCGGGTCACAACGGTGGCAACGCGGGGGACCCGGCGGCCATCAACCGGCAGGTCGATGCCGGCGGCTTCCGCAAGGCGTGCGACACCGCCGGTGCCGAGACCGGTGCGGTCGGCGGCGCGGGCACCACCTCCTACCCCGAGCACGCGTTCACGTTCGACGTGGCGACGCGGATGGCCGCGATACTGCGCAGCCGCGGCGCGACGGTGGTGCTCACCCGTGGTGACGACACGGGCGTCGGTCCCTGCATCGACCGTCGCGCGGCCATCGGCAACACCGCAGGCCCCGGAGGCGCCCCGGCCGATGTCGCGCTCTCCATCCACGCCGACGGCGGCCCGGCTAGCGGTCGCGGTTTCCACGTCCTCCGCCCAGGTGCTCTGCCCGGCCGCAACGACGCGATCCTCGCCGACTCCCGGTCGCTGTCCCAGGAGGTGCACGCGGCGATGCTGCGCGTGAACCAGCCGCCGGCGAGCTACATCGGCACCGATGGGTACGACGTGCGTACCGACCTCGGGGGTCTCAACCTCTCCACCGTCCCGAAGGTCTTCGTCGAGTGCGCCAACATGCGCAACAAGACCGATGCCGCCCGGCTGGTCGACCCGGTCTTCCGCCAGCAGCTGGCGGTCGCGCTGTCCGACGGGTTGGGCGACTACCTCTTCGGCCGCTGAACTCTGAAGCCACCGAACTCTGCGGCCGCTTGACTCACTGCGGCCGCTGAACCCCGGCGCGGTGCGCTTCGAGGAACGACTCCGCGGCCGCCCACGAGCGGCTGCCGGGCAGGATGACGTGTTGATGGCCCTCGCCGGGTGGGTCGGCGAGCGTGACATCGGCTCCGGCCGCCCGGCACCGCTCCACGAACGTGCGTGAGCGGACGACGGGGATCGTCTGGTCGTCCTGCGGGTGCACCACCAGCGTGGGGACGTCCGGCGGAGCCGCCCTCGTCGGGTCCGCACCTGCCCAGCGCTCGGGGTAGGTCGCCGCGTCGCCGCCGAGCAGGTGGAGCGCTGCCTCTCCCGCGGAAGTCATGTCGGTCACCGGCGCGAGGGCGACGACCGCGGACGGGCGCACGCGCGGTTCGGCTCCGAGCGTCCCCGACGGCAACTGGCTCCGGCCTGCCGCCCACAGCGCGAGCTGTCCGCCGGCCGAGTGGCCGAGCACCACCACCGACCGCAGGTCGAGCGGGGCGTCGATGCCGTGATTGCCGTGGGGGTCGGCGGCTCCGAGGTCGGCAAGGGCGTCGACGGCGTGGGCCACGTCCTCGAACGTCTCCGGCCAGCCGCCCCCGCCGTTGCGGCCGGCTCCGACCCGGCGGTACTCGACGTTCCACACCGCCCAGCCGAGCTGCTGCAGCCGCGCGGCGAGGGGCCGGCAGGTGAGCTTGCCGTACTGCGTACGCCAGTAGCCGCCGTGCAGGACGACCGCGACGCCGAAGCCGGCCGCCGGCGGCGGCCCGGCCGGGAGGTACAGCTCGGCCACCTGGTTCCGGTCGTCGCCGAGGTGCAGGGTGCGGGGACGGCGCAGCGCGCTCGCCGCCACGCGCAGGGTGAGGGCCAGGACCATGCTCAGTCCGTGCCCCGTTCACCGCCGGTTCGACCGGAACGCACGCTCCGGCCGACGATCTCGAGAAGCGAGCGGACGTCGAGCGGCAGCGGCAGCACCTCGGTCGCACCGGCGGCGCGCAACCGCAGCCGTACGGCCGGATCGGGGTCGAAGGTGAGGACCACCTTGGGTACCAGGGCGGACAGCAGGTCGCCCCCGAGCCGGTGCAGCAGCTCGGTTGCCGACGCGTCCGGCAGGTCGGAGTCGAGCAGCACCATCGACGGCTGACTGCGCCGGATGGTCTCGAGCGCCTCCGCGGCGCGGGTCACGGCGGAGACGTCGACGTCGAGCCGCGCGTGCAGGGCCGCTGCGACCATGGCCTGTGCGCCGGAGTCGCCGCTGACGTAGACGATGGTGGCGCCTCCGGGTTCGCGGTCGCGGGGAGGTGCGTCGTCGAGGTCCCGCCGGTCCAGCGCGGGCAGCTCGACGACGAAGGTCGCGCCCTGGCCCAGCCGGCTCCGCGCCGAGAGCCGGCCGTCCATCGCGGTGGTGAGCGCCTGGGACATGGCCAGGCCGAGGCCGCTGCCCTCCACCGCGGTCCGCTCCTGGCCGAGCCGCTCGAAGGGCCGGAACAGGCGGGAGAGCTGGTCGGGCTCGATGCCGGGGCCGTCGTCCTCGACCTCGATGCGGACCAGGACCTCGTGCGCGGGACCGTCGCCACCACCGTTGGCGTCACCGCCGGCTCCTGCCGCCACCGCGGTCACCCCGACCCGCACGGTGCCGCCCTCACGGCCGTACTTGACCGCGTTGCCGATGAGGTTGAGCAGCACCTGCCACAACCGCCGCCGGTCGGCGAGGGCGACGAGGTCGGTCTGCGGGTCGACGTAGCGCCGGATCGCACGCTTGTCCGCGAGGGGCTCGACGAGGTCGACCACACCCTGCACGACGTCGAGCACCGGCACCGGGCCGACGTCGAGGTCGATGCCGCCCGTCCGGAGCCGGGCGAGGTCGAGGACGTCGTCGAGCAGCGACTGCATATGCCGCCCACCGACAAGGATCCGTTCGATCGAGGCGCGCTGGTCCGAGGTCGGGTCCTCGAGCTCCAGGAGCTGGGCGAAGCCGAGCATCGCGTTCAGCGGCGTGCGCAGCTCGTGGCCGAGCCGGGCGACGAACTCGTCGCGGCCGACGAGTTCGCGCTCCGCGACCTCGCGGGCGCGCTGGTCACGCAGATCCCGGGCGTGGAGCAGCAGACCCTCGGGGCCGCTCACCAGCGCGCAGGCGTGCGGGACGAGCGTGCCGTGGGCGTCGAGGAGCTCCAGCGTGCCCTGCCACCCACCGGGGGTCTGCGCCGCCGCCTCGAAGCTGGGGCCAGGATGCCGGTCGCTGGCGGGCGCAACGATCTCGACGAGCTCGGCCACGGTGGCGCCCGAGGGGGCACGTCCGGCGAGGAACGCCTCGGCAGCCGGGTTCCAGCGCACGACCCTGCCGTCCGGGGCGGCGAGCACCACAAGGTCGGGCAGGCGCGCGAAGAGCGTGGACAGCACCAGCGCAGCCTAGAGCCTTCGGCGTGGCGAGCTCACCGCGCCCTGGAGCTGCGGGATCGGCGCATCATCGAGCCATGTTGGTTGCGTTCAGCGTGAGCCCCCTCGGCGGGGCCGAGGAATCCTCCGGAGGCGTCGGGGCCGCCGTTGCCGAGGCGGTACGCATCGTCCGCGCTTCCGGCTTGCCGAACGAGACGAACGCGATGTTCACGCTCGTCGAAGGGGAGTGGGACGAGGTGATGGACGTCGTCCGCCGAGCGACGGAAGCGGTCGCCGCGGTGGCCCCGCGGGTGTCACTCGTGCTCAAGGCGGACATCCGCGCGGGGACCACCGGGGCGTTGCGCTCCAAGGTCGCGACCGTCGAGCGCCATCTCGCCGACTGATCAGGAGGCGGCAGGTCCGGCCTGATCAGGAGGCGGCGGGTCCGGCGTGGTCGCTGGCCGAAAGCTTCTTCAGCAGTTCCGAGGCGCGGGCTGCACGCTGCTGGTCGGCCTCCTGGACCTCGCGGAAGAAGCTCGCCACCTCGTCCTGACCGGCGTTTTCGGCGTCGCGGACGTACTGCCCGTAGTCGTGGCCGGCCTTGAGCGAGTGGTACTGGATGCTCACGAGGTCGAAGGCGATGTCAGTGAAGCCGGTTTCTCCGGTAGCCATGGAACTCTCCCTTCTCGGACTTCCCGGGACATCTGCGTTCTACCCGGCGTCGACCGAGGCGCACGTCGGAACGCCCACTTCGCGGAGAAGTTCGGCAGCTGGGGACGGTCCGGGCCGTAGACAGGGTTTGATAGGGGCGTGCGACGCATGGATCCGACCAGCATCAACCTGCCCGGCGCGGTCGACCTCGGAGGTCTGGCCGCTCGGAGCTCCGCTCCCGCGGCCGGCGCCGCCTCGCGCGGTGCCCCCGGCGGTACCTCGACCGGTGCCTCGACCGGTGCCCCGAGTGCGGTCGTCGACGTCACCGAGGCGACGTTCCAGACCGAGGTGCTCGAGAAGAGCCGTGAGGTACCGGTCGTCATCGACTTCTGGGCGGAGTGGTGCGGGCCGTGCAAGCAGCTCTCGCCGATCCTGGAGAAGCTCGCGGCCGAGGGTGGGGGCTCGTGGATCCTCGCCAAGATCGACGTGGACGCCAACCAGCGGATCGCCCAGGCCGCGGCCGTCCAGAGCATCCCGGCCGTGAAGGCCGTCATCCAGGGTCAGATCGTCAGCGAGTTCACCGGTGCGCTGCCCGAGGCGCAGGTGCGCGATTGGGTCGACCAGATCGTCGCGCTCGCCCAGCAGGCCGGTGACGGTGAAGCCGGCGCGTTTGACGCGGGTCCCGC
>JAVEDQ010000428.1 GCA_030840885.1 Frankiaceae bacterium | reverse complement strand
AGCCGCTGACGACGACGCGTTGGTGCCGATGGCCGGGGCCGTTCGATGACGGGGTTCTTGAACGAGTCCGTCCCGTTCCTGGACCTGAAGTCCATGAGCGCCGAGATCGCAGACGATGTGCTGCCGGCCTGGCGGCAGATGTTCCTCGAGGGACAGTTCGTCGGGGGTCCACCGGTCGAGATCTTCGAGGCCGAATGGGCGGAGTACTGCGGGACCGAGCACGCCATCGGGGTCGCCAACGGCACGGACGCCCTGCTGCTGACGTTGCGGGCGCTCGGCATCGGCCCGGGCGACGAGGTCGTCTGCCCGACGAACACCTTCGTTGCCACGGCCGAGGCGATCGTCCTCGCGGGGGCTGTACCTCGTTTCGCCGACGTCAGTCCGGACACGTTGTTGCTGACCCCGGCGACCCTGCGGGCAGCCGTGACCCCGCAGACACGCGCGGTCCTCGTCGTCCACCTCTACGGACAGATGCCGGATATGGACGGCATCGCCGCGGTAGCGGCCGAGGCCGGCCTCCTCATCGTCGAGGACGCGGCCCAGGCACACGGGGCCACGTGGCGGGGACGCCGAGCGGGCTCGTTCGGTGCAGCCGGCTGCTTCAGCTTCTACCCCGGTAAGAACCTCGGGGCCGCCGGCGACGCCGGCGCGGTCGTCACGGACGACGCCGAGCTCGCTGAGCGCCTCCGCGTCCTCCGCAACCACGGACGGAGCGGCGGCTCCCATCACTCCCACACCATGGTGGGCACCAACAGCCGGCTCGACACGCTGCAGGCCGTCGTCCTCTCGGCCAAGCTCCGACGGCTCGAGGGGTGGAACGTTCTGCGGAGAGCGTTGATGGACCAGTACCGGGAGGGTCTCGCCGGTACGGCGGTCCGCTTCGTCGAGGTCGCACCGGACGCCACCTCGGTCCACCACCTCGCGGTGGTGCGGGTGCCACAACGTGCCCAGGTACAGCAGGAACTCGGCAGGCTGGGAATCGCGACGGGCATCCACTACCCGGTGCCGTGCCACCAGTGCCCGGCGTTCATCGAGTACGCACGCGAGCCGCTCCCGGTCGCCGAGGCCGCGGCGGACGAGATCCTCTCGCTCCCGTTGTCCCCCCACATGTCCCTCGACCAGGTCTCCCGGGTCTGCACAGCGCTCCGGGAGGTCCTCGAGGGCCTCCAGCCGATGGCGGAGGTGCGTCATGTCGTCTGAGGTGATCGTCGGCGAGGGACTGCGGATGGACGGTGGCGTCGTGCTCGGGTACGAGAGCGACCGCTCCCGGGATTCAGCCCTTCTGCTGGGAACAAGTGCCCGGATCCGCAGTGGGAGCGTGCTCTACCTCGGCACATCCATCGGCGATCGGCTAACCACCGGTCACGGCGTGGTGATCCGCGAGGGTTGCGTACTCGGCGACGACGTCTCGATCTGGAGCAACAGCGTCGTGGACTACAGCTGCAGGATCGGGAACGGCGTGAAGATCCACGCGAACTGCTACGTAGCGCAGTACACGGAGATCTGCGAAGCAGCCTTCCTCGCGCCCGGCGTCACCATCGCCAATGACCTCTATCCGGGAAGCGCCGCTTCCGAGCGGGTCATGTCCGGGCCCTACATCGGTCCGGGCGCCCAGATCGGGGTGAACGTGACCATCCTCCCGTTCGTTCGGATCGGAGCCGGGGCGATGGTCGGTGCCGGCTCGGTGGTCACCCGCGACGTTCCGGAAGGGGTCGTCGCCTTCGGTAATCCGGCAATGGTGCACGGCCGGGTTGCCGACCTCGTCGACGTCGCCGCCCGGGTCCAGTTCGACAGCGAATCTGCCAGCCGCTTCCGCTTCAGCGCCCCGTCTGGGGATCGACACCCGGTCGCGACGTCATGAGTCTGATCTCCGCCGAGGGCCGGCGCTTGAGGTACGCAAGGTCGCCTCATGTTGCCGCTTCCACTCGATCAAGCGATCGGTGGCGCAAGCGCACTCTCGACCTCGCCGGGTCGCTCGTGCTGCTCGCCGTGTTCGCGATCCCCATGCTCATCGTGGGGCTGCTGGTCCGGTTGACCAGCCCGGGACCGGCGATCTTCTGCCAGGTTCGGCTGGGCAAGGACGAGCAACCCTTCACGTTGTTCAAGTTTCGGACGATGCAACAGGGCAGCCCAGAGGACATCCACCGCGCCTTCGTCGAGCAGCAACTCCGGTCCCCGGACGGTGGCTCGAAGGCGGGGGGACTGTGCAAGCTGACGTCCGACCCGAGGATCACCCCGCTCGGTCGATTCCTTCGCCGCGCCAGCCTCGACGAGCTCCCTCAGCTGTTCAACGTGCTCCGGGGACAGATGTCGTTGGTCGGCCCGAGACCTTCCCTGCCTTGGGAAGCGGAGCTGTTCCCCTCCGACTACAGGGGGCGCTTCGCTGTCCCGCCCGGGATCACCGGCCTCTGGCAAACCAGCGGACGGAGCCGGTTGACGATGTCCCAGGCGCTCCGCCTGGACGTCGAGTACGTGACGCAGTGGACCTTGCGACGGGACGTGCTGATCCTGCTCCGTACGATTCCGGCGGTCCTGCGGTGCAGCGACGCCCGATGAGTCGCACGGGCTGATGACGACGACACAACTCGGCCCCCCCGATGCGGGGGAACTGTCCGAGGCCACCGGCGCTGCGAAAGACTCCGTCGTGGTCGCCGGCTGGACCGTGGTCAGCCGCGTGACGGGAGTCGTGCGCGTCGCGGCGATCGGCGCGGTGCTCGGACCGACGTTCTTCAGCAACGCCTTCCAATTCGCGAACACCCTGCCCAACCTGATCTTCTACACGTTCCTGGCAGGCTCGCTTTTCTCGTCCCTGCTGGTTCCGGCCCTGGTGGGACGGATCGACGCAGCCGACCGGGCCGGCATCCGCCAACTCGCCGGGGGGTTCCTCGGCGTTTCCCTTCTGGCGCTGGGCCTGATCGTTCCCCTGGCCATCGCCGGCGGACCTGTTGTCCTCAGGCTGGCCGCGGGCGGGCATCCCGGTGCCACGCCGAACAGCCAAGTGGTCTGGCTGATGATCCTCCTGCTGCCGCAGGTCTTCCTGTATGCAGTCGTCGGAACCGCCAGCTCCGTGATGAACGCGCACCGGCGTTTCGCCCTCGCCGCCGCCGCGCCGGCCTTCGAGAACTGCGGGATCCTGCTGGTCCTCGTGGCGACAGCCGTTTTTTACGGGACCGGGGTGCGCCCCGAGGGCGTGCCGCCCGGCGAACTGTTCCTGCTCGGGCTCGGGAGCACTGGTGCAGTGGTCTGCCACGCCGCGGCGCAGTGGTGGGGCGCCCGACGGGTCGGGGTCCTGCTGGTGCCGCGGGCGGGCTGGCGCGACCGGGAGGTCCTCGTACTGGTCCGGCGGGCACTGCCCTCCCTCGGTCAGGCGGGCCTGTTCGGACTGCAGGTCCTGACGATGCTTGTCGTCGTCAGCCGTGTCCCGGGGGGCGTGGTCGCATTTCAGGTCGCCATGAACTTCTACGCGCTTCCCCTGGCGGTCGGCGCCACGCCGGTCGCGCTCGCGCTGCTGCCCCGGCTGGCCCGTCTGCATCGTCAGGGTGAGTACGTGGCCTTCCGGGACACGTTGCTGCGCGGCATCGCGCTGGCGCTTTTCCTCACGGTGCCGGCGGCGCTCGGCTACATAGCCCTGGCGCATCCGCTCGCGAGCACCGTCGCTGTCGGCCGGATGGGTACCACCCAGAGCGTCGACATGGTGGCCGCCGCCATCGCAGCGATGGCTCCGGCAGTTGTCGCGCAAACCATCTTCCTGATCTGTACCTATGAGTCCTACGCCCGGCAGGACACGCGGACACCGATGCGCGCGATGCTGCTGCAAGCCGCGGTCTGCCTCGGCGTCGCCCCGGTGGCCTTGATGCTGCACGGCGCCGCGGTGCCACTGTGCCTCGGCCTCGGGTACTCCCTGGCCGTTCTCATCTCGGCCACGATGCTGGCAGTGAAACTCGGGCGCCGGCTCGGGGACGGCGAGCAACGGCTGCGGCCCGCCGTCATGCGGATCGGCGCCGCTGGGCTGCTGATGATCGTGCCGGTGAGCCTGACGGCCTCGGTTGTCGCGCACGCGGTTCCCGGTCGGCCCGGCTCAACCCTCGCGCTCGTGCTCGGGACGGCCGTGGGCTGCGCCGTCTTCGTGGGTCTGCAGCTGTTCTGGCGGGCGCCCGAGTTGGCTTGGGTGACCGGCAACTTCGGACGTCGGCGCCCACTCGATGCCGTGTGCCCGAGGTGAGCGGATCGGGAAGTTCGGCGACGGCGGGTGTCGGAGCCGGTATCGCATTCACCCCGATCAGAAAGGGGCTGGCGGAGCGGGGCCGGCCAGCAGGAGCCGGACATCATGCCGCGAGCCGGTGGGGCACGTCCGCCGATGTCGGCCGATCGCCCGTGCAGCCCCGGTTGCTGGCCGGGCTCGGCATCACCGTGGTGGGGGGCGCCTTTCTCGTCTCCACAGCTCCGATCCCGGCGCTACTTCTGTTCGTCGTCGCGGGGGTCGTCGCCGCGATCGTGATCCGGCCCGCGTTCGCCACATACCTGCTCATCACCGTCACGCCCCTCGTGGTCGGGATCGACCGGGGAAGCGCCCTTCCGATCGTCCGACCGAACGAGGCCTTGTCGCTCCTGGTCGGTGCCGCCCTGTTCGGGCGGGCGGTGTGGCGCCTGCGGACGGGCAACCGTCGGCGCCTGCGGTTGAACCAGCTCGAGAAGTCGATCCTGATCTTCACGGTAGCGGCGTCGGTTCTGCCACTGATGATCATGCTCGCGCGGCATCGCCCGGTGTCCGGGGACGACCTCATATACGCGCTCGTCCTGTGGAAGTACGTCGGTGCCTACGTCATCGTGAGCGCCAGCATCAAGACCGCGGCCGAGGTCCGACGCTGCCTGTTCCTCTCCCTCGGAGCAGCCGCAGTGGTCGCGGTCGTCGCCATCCTGCAGGTCGGTGGCGTCGGGCCGGTGCGGAGCCTCCTCGCGGCCTACTATGCGCCGCTCGGGTACGTCGGAGCCCTCGCCGACGCCCGGGGGAGCTCGACGCTCGCCCTGCCGGCGGCCACCGGCGACCTGTTGATCTACAACCTCGGGATCGCCGCTGCGCTGCTCAGCACCCGCATCGGATCCCGGAGGCTTCTCCTGGGGGCGGCGGTTCTGTTCGGTGTCGGTGTCCTGGCGACGGCGGAGTTCTCGTGCGCGCTGGGCCTGATCATCGCCGTAGTGATCATCTGCGTTGTCAATCGCAGCGCGCGGTTCGCCTACATGGCGGGCGCGGTGGCAGTGCTCGGGGGTCTCGGCCTTCAAAGCGTCATCGCCAAACGGCTGAGCGGCTTCCACTCCGCGCAAGGGCTTCCGACCAGTTGGACCGGGCGCCTGCACAACCTGCAGAGCTACTTCTGGCCGGAGCTGTTCCACGGTTGGAACTCCGTGCTGGGCGTTCGCCTCTCGGCCCGAGTCCCGGTCGCATCGCAGGCGCGAGGCTACGTCTGGATCGAGAGCGGCTACACATGGCTCCTCTGGGGTGGGGGGTTGCCGCTGTTCATTGCGTTCTTCTTCTTGCTCTACGCGGGCCTCCGCCGTGGTACCCGGCTCGCGGCCGGCCCGCCGGATGTCATGGGCGTCGTCGGGCGTGGGCTGGTGGTGGCACTCGGAGTGATGGCGGTGCTCATGTTTTTCGACCCCCATCTGACGTATCGCGGGTCAGCCGACTCGCTCTTCGTATTGATGGCCTTATCGGCCGTGCCCGGAAGAGCTTCACCGACCGGGTCCGCAGTCGGGGGAGCCGAGCTGCGGTCACAGTCGAGGGGAAGGACCTGACCGTGAAGTTCGAGGAAAGAACCGCTCGTCCGACCAGTTCCAGTGGCTCGAGCGACCGCTCCCTGATTCGGGTATACGCGGACTGGATACTCGGTGTGACACTAGCCGTGCTCGCGCTGACCTTCCTGCTGACGGCACGCCAGACACCGAGCTACTCCTCCACGGCACAAGTGATGGTGGAGCCCCGGATCTTTCCGGGTACCAGTCCCGCGCAGGAAGCGGACATGCCGACCGAGCAGGCGGTCGCGACCTCCAGCGTGGTGACGTCGATCGCGGCGCAGGCCCTGGGAATTTCCCCGGCGGAGATGACGAACGGCCTGTCCGTCAGCGTTCCGGTGGACGCAAAGGTCCTCGATGTCACCTACTCGTACCGAGCGGCGAAGGAGGCGCAGCGCCGAGCTGGAGCCCTGGCCCAGGCCTATGTGGACTACCTGAACCGTCAGGGCATTCGGCAGCCCGGCAGCGTCTACCTTCGCCCACCGCCGTCGGGGCTGGTCACGGCATCAGTAATCAGCCCTGCGACGCTGGCAACCGGCCCGTCGAGCCCGAACTTCACGCTCAATCTGATCGTTGCCGGTGTTGTCGGCCTTGCGCTCGGCCTCGGTACGGCGGTGCTCCGCGACCGCACGGACCGACGGGTTCGAGGAACGGCTGACCTCGCCGTCCACACCGACCTGCCGGTCCTCGGCGTCGTGCCCGCACTCGGACGCCGCCGCAAGCAGGGGCTCGGATCCAACCGGCCCCTGCCGTCGGCCCGCGAGGCCTACCGCTATCTCCGGGCGAGGATCCAGCAGACGCTGCTTCCGGACAGCCGCGGAACACTTCTCGTGACCAGCGCTACTGCAGGCGAGGGGAAGACGACCACCGCCCGCAGTCTGGCGGAGGTGTTCGCGGCGTCGGGCACGAAGGTCATCCTGGTCGAGGGCGACCTACGAGGTGACGATCTCACCGAGCAGATGAACCTGACGCCGGGCCAGACCGGGTTGACCGCAGTGCTGGCCGAGCGCCTCCCCGTTTCCTCTGCGCTGCAGCAGACGGGTGTTCCGGGCCTGCTGCTGTTGGCCCGTGGGCCCGAGGTGCCGGCGCCGGGCGATCTCCTGGCCGGCGGCGGCCTCCACCGCGTCCTCCAAGAGCTGCTCGAGCTCGCCGACCTCGTGATCATCGATTCGGCGCCGATTCTGTCTCGTGCCGACACCGTTTCCTGGCTGAGGGTCGCCGACGCCACCCTGCTCGTCGTCGACACCCAGCACACCCCTCGTGATCGCATCGCGGACGCGGCGGACGAGATCCGCTGGGCGGGTGGGATGACGGTCGGGGCCGCCGTCAATCTGGTGCCACGGAGTGCGGCTCGCCAACGGAGGCGTCCGCGTGCCGGCGGGATCACCCATGACTCGGCACAGGTGGGCGGGCCGTCCGGTGGACAGCGCTCGAACTCGAACGAGAACACTCTCCGCTGACCCGCTGTGGGACGCCGCTCGAGCGGAGTTGGAGGTTCCACCCCCAGCCCCAGCCGCCACACGGCCGATCCCTGACCGACATGACCTGCGGCCAACCTGCAAGAAAGGTCTGCCTGCTCAAGGCTGCTAGTGTCGTGTCGCTAAAGTCTCTGGGCAGCTTGGTGCGGGACAATGTCGTATGCGAGCTGCTCCTTTGGGATTGCGGGACGGGGACCGTGACCGGCTGACGGCGTGGACCCGGTCGTCGACGGTGCAGGC
>JAVEDQ010000414.1 GCA_030840885.1 Frankiaceae bacterium | reverse complement strand
GTCGGGCCGGGGTCGCCCTCGATCCACCGGGTGGCGGTCTCCTCGCGACCGAGCAGCGAGAGCACGCGCGGGCGACCGAGGCCGAGTTCCATGAACAGCTCGTCGTCGCTGAGCAACTCGACGTCGCTGTTGCGGAGCGCGAGCCGCTCGTCGTCGGCAGCGGTGGGGAGCAGGTCACCGACGCCGAGGTCGCCGGGCTGCAGCCGCTCGGACCACGGCACCCACTCGGGGGCGATGAGCGCCTGGTCGCCGGGGAGCAGCACGACCTCGTCGACCGTGACGTTGCGGGCGCGGGAGGCCCGGGCCACCGAGACCGCCCAGTACCAGCCGCGGTAGGCCGGAGTCAGGCACACGAAGCGGTGGACGACCAAGCGCTCCGCCTCGGCGAGGACCCCCAGGTGGTCGCCCACCTCGGCCGGGTTACCGGCCTCCTCGTCGGCGGCGGCACGTGCCACGTCGACGGCCGCGGCACAGACGGCGTCGAGACGGTCCCGGGTACGAGGCGAAGTCACTCCACCATGGTGCCCGAGATCGTGGCCAGGCTGCATCGGGTTACGCAACATCGTGACCAGGCAGCACAGGCCGTCGGCGAGCACCCGGGCGCCGTCCGTCCGGCCTCGTCTGGGAACATCTCCCGCAGATTCCGCTCCGAGATGTGCGAGGACCTAGGTATCGGGGGGAGACTGCCGGTCATGGGAGTGGCGGGACGCCTCGTGGGCTCGGTGCGGCGCCTCCGTGGTCGGGTGCGTCGCGGCGGTGCGGGGGAGTCCGGCTTCGCCGCGATGCAGGAGCTGGTCCTGGTCAGCTCTGCCGGGGACGCGCTCATCGCCGTCGCGCTCGCCGGCAGCCAGTTCTTCTCGGTGCAACCTGGTGAGGCCCGGAACAAGGTCGCGCTCTACCTGCTCGTGACCATGGCGCCCTTCGCGTTGCTGGCACCCCTCGTGGGCCCCACCCTCGACCGCTTCCCGAGCGGCCGACGCGTCGCTCTCGGCGTCACGTTGCTCGCCCGGGGGGCGCTCGCCTGGATGCTTGCCGGCGTCATCACCGGCGAGGGTCTGGTGCTGTATCCCGAAGCCCTCGGGCTGCTCGTGCTTTCCCGGGCCTTCGGCGTGGCCCGCAACGCCGTCGTCCCCCGGGTGGTGCCCGAGGGCGTGACGCTGGTCAAGGCCAACAGTCGGCTGACGCTGACCACGGTGGCCGCGGGTCTCGCGCTCGCGCCGCTCGGGTACGGCATCGGCAACAGTCTCGGCTACGAGTGGGTGCTGCGTGCTGCGGCCGTCATCTTCGTGATCGGCCTGTTCTTCGCCTGGGTCCTCCCCTCGCACGTCGACAGCAGCGTCGGGGAGCGCCCCGCCGCCTTGCTCGGCCGGGCCACCGTCGTCGGTGGCAGCAGGTTCCGCCGGGCGCTCGGGGAGCTGCCCTCCGCACTGCGCAGCGCCGTCGCCGTCCGGGCTCTCGTCGGTTTCCTGACGATCTTCCTCGCGTTCTCGTTCCGGGAGGACGGCGGGGGGCTGTTCTCGATCGGCCTGCTCGGCCTCGGCGCGAGCCTCGGCAGCGGCGCCGGCGTGTTCCTCGGCGGTCGACTCAACAAGCGCCCTGAGGCCCTCATCTTCGGTGCCGTCATGCTGGCCGGCGTCGGCTGCCTCGCCGCCGCCCTGCTCTACATGCAGGCCACCGCGCTCGGCGCGGCCCTGCTCGCCTGCATGGCAGGTTCCATGGGCAAGCTCGGCCTCGACGCGGTCATCCAGCGCGACGTCGCCGAGGACACGCGCAACTCGGCGTTCGCGCGCTCCGAGACCGCCATGCAGCTCTGCTGGGTGCTCGGCGGGGCGGTCGGGCTCATCCCGATGCCGCCGTGGATCGCCCTGCTCGTCGGCGCGGCCGGCATGGGCGTCGCCCTGATCGCGGAGACGGTCTCGCTGCGTCGGGTGTCGCGAAGCGACCGGGCGGCGCGGACGGCGCCGATGACCGTGACCTCACCGACCCTTCCGCTGGCCTGAGCCGCTGCGTGACTCGTCGGACCAGTCCGCCGCTCCACTAGCATCGGCAATCATGCGTCGCCCCGGCGTCCCCGCCGCTCTGCTGGCGGCCTCGGCCTGTCTCACCATGCTTGCCGGGTGCACGAAGCCGGTGCCGTCGGTGACGATCCAGTCCGGCGGGACGTCGCTGCGCAGCGAGCCCGTCCAGTACAAGCTCGACGGCAAGCTGCGCACCAACAATTCCGGTGCCAAGGTGCTGACCGTGCGTCCCGGCGACATCGTGAACATCAGCGTCGACAAGGCCACCCGGGACGCGGGCTGGGTGGTCGTGCTGGGCGGTGCAAAGGCCTCGCCGGTGATCGAGGACGCCTTCGCCTACACCTTGGCCGTGCCGAGCTTCAACGGCGTCAGCGATGCCCCCCTGGCGGTCTTCCAGCAGCCGCCCGCGGGCGGGGAAGCGGACGGCGCGTGGGTCTTCACCCTGCACCAGAACATCTGACCCGACTGCTCGTGGTCACGGCGGTGGAGGC
>JAVEDQ010000407.1 GCA_030840885.1 Frankiaceae bacterium | reverse complement strand
TGGACGCTGGCCGACCTCGCGGTAGCGCTCGACGCCCCGGCCGTCGTGGTGACGTCGGCCGGGCTGGGGACGCTCAACACGGCTGCGCTGACGCTGGAGTCGATGGCGCACCGGGGTGCCGACCTGGCCGGCCTCGTGATCGGCAGTTGGCCGCAGCAGCCGGACCTTGCCTGCCGTAGCAACGTGCGCGACCTCGAGACACTCGGCGCCCGTCCGCTCGCGGGAGCACTCCCGGAGGGCAGCGGGGCGCTTGCTCCCGACCGCTTCACCTCGATCGCCACGGCCGGCCTGTCACCGGTGTTCGGCGGTCGCTTCGACTCGATCGCCTTCCGCTCGGCAACGGACTGAGCCAGCCGATCGCTCGCTGCCACGTCACCCGGCCCGCGACGATGACTTTCGGCTCGTGTCGCCGTCTCCTCTGCGACATCACTGCGCACGCGGGAGCCACGACATGCGACTGACTCTGCACACCTTCCTCAGCCTCGACGGCGTCCTGCAGGCACCCGGCGGGCCGGACGAGGACACCGACAGCGGCTTCGAACACGGCGGCTGGAGCGTCCCCTTCATCGAGGAGGACTTCGGCAACGCGATGGACGCCTGGTTCCAGCAGGCCGAGGCCTTCCTGCTCGGCCGTCGGACCTACGAGATCTTCGCGAGCTACTGGCCGTACGTGAAAGGCACGGAGGAGGACGGTCCGGTGGCCGAGAAGCTGAATTCGCTGCCCAAGTACGTCGCCTCGACGACCCTGGCGTCGGTCGACTGGGAGAACTCCCAGCTCGTGTCCGGCGACGTCGCCGACGCCGTCCGCAAGCTCAAGGAGCAGCCGGGCGGCGAGCTGCAGGTGCACGGCAGCGGCGCCCTCGCCACGTACCTGATCGACCACGGCCTCGTCGACGAGTTCCGGCTCTTGACCTTCCCCGTGTACCTCGGCACTGGCAAGCGATTGTTCGCCGACGGGGTCCGTCCCGGGGCGCTGCGGCTGCTCAGCTCGTCCACCACGAGCACCGGCGCCGTGATCTCTACCTACGAACCCGCCGGCGCGCCGCAATACGGCACCTTCGCGCTCGACACCGACTGAGGCACCCGCGACGGCTCACTGCTCCGCGAGCAGCTCGAGAGTCGCGCGGAATTCGTCGTAGCGGCGGGTTCCCACCCGCTGCGCCCATTCCCGCTCCAACTGGTCGAGGCGCACCGCGAGAGCTGCCACGGTCTCGTCGCCCGTCGAGGTCCGGGTCACCATGCGCCGTCGGCGATCGTCGGGGGCGACCTGGACGTCCAGGTGCCCCGACTCGACGAGTTGGGTCACGAACTGCCCGACGGCCTGCTTCGTCATGCGGAGCGCAGGGGCCAGGGCCGAGATGGAGATGCCGCCGGCCGGCACCGCCTCCAGCAGGCGGAAGTGCGCAGGCCGCAATCCGCCCCAGTCCTGTTCGGCCAACATCCGTCGGACCTGCTCGAACAGCAGCCCCATCAGCGCGGCGACGTGCAGGTCCGCCGCCCTCACCGGTCGATACTCGGCGGGAGCCTTGACCTTAGTCATAAAGCTACTTTACCTTTCTCGCCATGCACGCCCGTTCCCTACTGGGGCCCGCCGACGTGGACGACGAGGACCTCGCCCGTATGGTCGCCGCGAGCCTCGGGGTTAGCCGCGTGGAGCTGCTCGACTCCACTGCGGTCGTGGCCGCGTACGACCTCGAGGCTCTCACCACCGCGGGTCGCTTCTGGGTGAGCGGGACGGCCCGCCACGACGGCGGGGTCGCGCCGTATGCCTTCTTCGTCAAGGTCGTGCAGTGCTGGAGCCGCTCGCCGATGTTCACCTTCGTCCCCGAGCATCTCCGAGAGGTTGCCCAGGCCGGCGTGCCCTGGCGAAGCGAACCGCTGGTGTACGGCTCCGACCTCGGTGTGCGGCTGCCGCCCGGGCTCTCGTTGCCCCGGGCCCATGCGGTTTTCGACCTCGACGAGCTGTCGGCCGCGATCTGGCTGGATGCCGTCGACGTCGACGAGACCCCGTGGGACCAGGAGCGATTCGGAGCGGCGGCCCGCCTGCTCGGTCGCCTCGCGGCCAGCCCGGCGGTCCGCGCGCTCGCCGGGCTCGGCAGGCGGGACGTGGTGCGCGGGTACACCGGCGGGCGGCTCGCCCTGCAGGTGATCCCGGCGCTGCAGGACGAGTCGCTCTGGCGGCACCCGCTCGTCGCGGACGCCTTCGACGACCACCTCCGGCGACGGTTGCTCGACGCCGTCGAAGCCCTACCGGAGTTCCTGAATGAGCTCGACGCCATGCCCCTCGGCACCGCCCATGGGGACGCCTGCCCCCGCAACCTGCTGGTCGAGCGAGGGCATCCTAACGCTTTCGTCGCCATCGACTTCGGCTTCTGGTGTGAGGCTCCGCTCGGCTTCGACCTCAGTCAGCTCCTGCTCGGCGAGGTGCAGACCGGCGAGCGGTCCGCCGCTGAGCTCGGAGAGCTCGAGGAGCTCTGCCTCCGCGAGTACATGCGTGGGCTCGCCGACGAGGGCTGCGAGGCCGGCCTCGAGCAGGTGCGGCGGGCACACGCCCTGCTCATGCTCATCTTCACCGGTGTGTCGGCGGTTCCGCTGGAGCACCTCGGGATCGAGCCGACGCCCGAGCTGAAGCGACTCGCGCGGGAGCGGGCGGCCGCGACGAAGTTCATCCTGGATCTCGTCGACATCACGATGCCCGCGGCGTCGTCAGGTCGTCGAGGCTGACGTCAGGCAAAATCGACCACGTGACTGACGTACTGGTGGCGGCGCGCGAGCAGGTGTTGGAGAACGGCAAGGGGCTCGACGAGTTCCAGGCGTTGGAGTGTCTCCGGCTCCCGGACGAGCGGCTGCCCGAGCTGCTGCAGCTCGCCCACGAGGTGCGGATGCGCTACTGCGGCCCCGAGGTCGAGGTCGAGGGCATCATCAGCCTCAAGACCGGCGGTTGCCCGGAGGACTGCCACTTCTGCTCGCAGTCCGGCCAGTTCACCTCCCCCGTGCGCTCCGCCTGGCTCGACATCCCCAGCCTCGTCGAGGCGGCGAAGGAGACCGCAGCCACGGGCGCGACCGAGTTCTGCATCGTCGCCGCCGTCCGTGGGCCCGACAAGCGCCTGATGTCCCAAATCCGTGAGGGCGTCGCGGCGATTCGCGCGGCGGTCGACATCCAGATCGCCTGTTCGCTCGGCATGCTCACCCAGGAGCAGGTCGACGAGCTCGCCGAGCTCGGGGTCCACCGCTACAACCACAACCTCGAGACCGCCCGCTCGCACTTCGGCCAGGTGGTCACCACCCACTCGTTCGACGAGCGGATCGACACCTGTCAGATGGTCAAGGCCGCCGGCATGGAGCTGTGCTGCGGCGGCATCCTCGGTCTCGGTGAGACGCTGGAGCAGCGCGCGGAGTTCGCCGCGCAGCTCGCCGCGCTCGAGCCCGACGAGGTTCCGCTGAACTTCCTCAACCCTCGCCCGGGAACGCCCTTCGGCGACCTGCCGACCGTCGAGGCCCGCGAGGCACTGAAGGCCGTCGCGATGTTTCGGCTCGTGCTGCCGCGCACCATCCTTCGGTACGCCGGTGGCCGCGAGATCACCCTCGGCGACCTCGACGTGCAGGGGTTCACCGGCGGCATCAACGCGGTCATCGTCGGGAACTACCTGACGACGCTCGGCCGCCC
>JAVEDQ010000394.1 GCA_030840885.1 Frankiaceae bacterium | reverse complement strand
CGCAGACACCGTTGGGCGTGGGTGGCGAGGTCTGGCTGAGGCCGTTGAGCGTTGCCGCGATCGGCGTGATGGCCGAAGAGGCGCGCCCTGAGGTGCGGCATGCGCTGTGGGTGGCCTCCCGGGGTCTTCCGGGGCCTGCGAGCGTGCTGGCCGGTGCACTGGACGCCGAGCCAGGCGGAGATCCGGTGGTCAGTCTGGCCCTGAGTGTCGTATCGGATGAGGGGTTCTTGGTGGTCGACTCCGGCATGGTCGGACTGCTGGAGACCGCTCTGACCCGGGTCGCCGACGACCGGGACCGGGCCCGACTGCTGGCACGACTCGCGCACGCCCTGCTGGGAGATCCGCTGGCGCGCGGGCGGCGTCGCGCTCTCGTCGACGATGCCCTTGTCCTCGCCCGCCGCAGCGGTGATGCCGCGGTGCTCGCGGAGGTGCTCGACGCGCGGTTGCATGCGCTGTGGGATCCCGAGGGAGCGCTCGACCGGCTCGAGGCTGCGAGGGAGATCATCGACCTGGCGCGTGCGTCGGCGGATCCGGAGCGGGAGCGACGCGGCCTGTTCTGGAGATTCGTCGCCTTGATGGAGCTTGGCCGGAT
Organism: Frankiaceae bacterium; assembly: GCA_030840885.1. Classification (GTDB taxonomy): domain Bacteria; phylum Actinomycetota; class Actinomycetes; order Frankiales; family Frankiaceae; genus JAVEDQ01. Next base: position 3,980 of record JAVEDQ010000394.1, on the reverse strand, counting down.
AGGCGATGCCGAGGCGGTGCTCGCCTCCTTCGATCGGGAGGCCCAGGTCGCGGGTGACGCGGGAGCCAGGGTGATGGTGATGTCCCGCCACGCCATGCTCGCCACGATTCGTGGCCGGTTCGACGATGCGTCGCGGCTGGTCGCCGAGGTCGCCGAAACGGGACGGCACGTGGGGTTGAGCGACACCGAGCGGCTCGTCGGCACCCTGCGTGGCGCGATCGCGCAGCTCCGCGAGGAGCCCCCAACCCATGAGACCGAAGCCGCGCTGGAGGTGCTGCGCGAGTTCGCCCGTCGCCATCCCGGTCACCTGTACGAGGCGACTGCAGCCCGGCTGCTGCTCTCGCTCGGCCGCACGACCGAAGCCGGCCTGGAGCTGCAGCGCAGCCTGCCGCCGGTGCTGGCAGGCTCGGGACCTCGCTGGCTCGGCGCGGCCGCGGACCTGGCGGTCGTCGCCGTCGAGACCGAGAACACGTCGGCCGCTGCCAAGCTGTACGAGGCCCTCGTGGGATACCGGGGACGGCTTGTCGTCTGGGCCGGCGCCAACACGGTCACCGGTACCGTCAGCCATCACCTTGGAGTGCTCGCGACCCTCCTCGGGAGGCTCGACGAGGCGGTCGCGCTGCTGACGGAGGCAGCCGGCTGGGCTGAGGAGCACGGCGCGTTGCCCTTTCTCGCCAAGTCTTTGGCGTCGTTGGGCGATGCGCTGTCCCGCCGCGACGGTGACGGCGACGCCGAAGCCGCCGTTGTGCACCGATCCCGTGCCCGTGGGGTCGCGCAGCAGCTGGGTATGGCCGGGTTGCTCGCGTCGTTGACACTCCCCACCGGCGAATGGGCGTTGCGCCGAGACGGTACCGACTGGCTGGTCGAGGCCGGTGACGAACAGGCTCGGCTCCGCGACAGTCGCGGGATGGGTTACCTGGCCGCCCTGCTGGCCGCGCCCGGGCGAGAGATCGCCGCCTTGGACCTGGTCGCGGGCGGTGCCGGCCTGTCCGCCACGCGAGCCGATCCCGTACTGGACCCGGTCGCGCGCGACGCCTACCGCCGGCGCCTCGCCGCCCTGAGCGACGTACTCGACGCCGCCGACCTGTCGGGCGACCGCGCCCGCGCGGTGGAGGCGACCCGCGAGCGCGACGCGCTCCTTGGTGAGCTGCGCAGAGCGACTGGCCTGGGTGGTCGGGACAGGGGGCTGTCGGGCGCCGAGGAACGGGCCAGGGTCAACGTCACCCGCACCCTGCGCATCACCCTGACCCGGATCACCGAGCTCGCTCCGAGAGCGGGCGCACACCTGACTGCTTCGATCCGCACCGGGCGCGCCTGCCGCTATCAACCAGCCGACGGCGGCCCGTCGCGGTGGCGGGTCTGAGGCTGCGTACGGATTGTTCCCTGTCGATTTACGCCTCTCGGGTGAGTCAACATCGCCACCACCACGAGGAGGAGTAGATGAACACCGGAACGCTCACGACCGGTCGGCCGGTCCATTTCGCCGGGCTTGCCGCCGACGACTACGGCCACAGCGACGACCGGCCGCCGCTGATCCTGCTGCACGGCCTGACGTTCGATCGCACCACCTGGCGTGACGTCGTGCCCGTGCTGCAGCGCATCGACCCCGCGCGCAGGGTCGTCGCGATCGACCTGCCCGGGCACGGCGAGTCGCCCGAGCAGTCGACATACGAGCTCGAAGACGGAGTGGACCTCTTGCACCAGGTGGTCGGCGAGGCTGGTCTTGTTGCGCCTGTCGTCGTCGGGCACTCCGCGGGTGCCCTGCTCGCCACGATCTATGCCGCGCGCCACCCGACCCGAGGCGTCGTGAACATCGACCAGCCTCTCGAGACCACGGCGTTCGCGGCGCTCGTACGGTCCCTGGCCGCCCGACTGCGGGGGCCGGAGTTCCCGGCGGTATGGCAGATGTTCTACGACAGCCTGCATGCCGAACTGCTGCCACCCGCCGCCCAGGAGCTCGTGCGGACTACGTGTCGGCCCCGCCAGCAGGTCGTCCTCGGGTACTGGCGGATGGTGCTCGAGGAGCCCGCCGCTGAGGTCACCTCGAAGGTCGACGAGACGACGGCTGCGTTGCGCGCCTCGACCGTTCCCTACCTCCACATCGCCGGCGCCGACCTCGATCCGGCCTACCGACAGTGGCTCGGCACCCACCTGCCTGCTGCGACCGTCGAGGTGTGGCACGGCACCGGACACTTCCCACACCTCGCTGATCCGCACCGGTTCGCCAGGCGCCTGGCCGCCACCGCGCAGTGGGTGGGCGCGGCATGAGCCCCGAGGCCACGGTCGTACCGGTTGTCGACCCGAGCACCACGCAAGCAGCGATCGCGCTGGTTCGTCGTTGGTTCAGGATTCGATGAACAGTGGGAGCCCGGCCACCGCCCGGGCGATCTCCGAAGACGCGTTCGCCGCTGGGCTCCTCGACGACGCCGACACGAGTACGTCGCCCGGGTCGACCGGCACCGGACCGCTGATCTGAGTGGTGGCGACCCTTCGTGTCACTTGCTGGGATTCGCTTCTGCCGGGCATCATGGAGCCCACCGAGGGGCGCTTCCGGGTCTGATGGGTCCCCCACGTTTGGGGAGGGCAGATGCCCAGCGGAGATGAGATCCGAGACGCTCAGCGAGCGACCTGGGCCGCGCTTTCAGCCGGCTGGGAGAAGTGGGACGCGCTGATCATGGACCAGCTCGCCCCCGTCGGAGAAGCGATGATCGAGCGACTCGACATCGCTGCTGGCCAACGGCATCTCGACATCGCCTCGGGCAATGGAGAGCCGGGTCTGACGATCGCACGGCTCGCACCGATGGGACACGTCGTCCTGACCGACCTAGCTGCTGAGATGCTCGACGTCGCTACGCGGCGAGCGAAGGGATTGGGGATCACCAACGTCGAGACAAAGGTGTGCAGCGCCGACGACCTCCCCTTCGGCGACGCGACGTTCGACACTGTCTCGGTGCGCTTCGGGTACATGTTCTTCCCCGACCTCGCCAGAGCCACGGGCGAGTTCGCGCGCGTGCTCGAGCCTGGCGGTCGCCTCTGCTCGTCGGTGTGGGTCAACCCCGAGGAGAACCCGTGGACGACGATCCTCATGCAGGGGATCGCGACGGAGGTCGACCCGGTGCCTCTCGGGCACGACGGGCCGACCATGTTCCGGTGTGCCGCGCCCGGATACGTCAGTGCTCTGTACGAGGCTGCAGGGCTGCACGACGTGGCCGAATGGAACGTCGACGTCGAGCTCGTGACGGAGTCACCCGAGCAGTACTGGGAGATGATGAGCGAGTACGTCTCGCTGGCAGCGGCTGCGCTACGGCAGGTGGACGACAAGGGTCGGCGGCGGATAGCGAAAGCAGTCATCGCCAAGGTCAGCACGTACGCCGGAGGCGGCACGATACGGGTTCCGGGTGTGGCCCGGTGCATCGTGGGAACGAAGTAGGGATATCTCGGTGGGACGACTGCCGGCCGTCCCGTCGCGCCGTGGGGTCGCGCGAGAGAATTGACGCGTACAAATCGGTGGCGGAAATCGCCGGGCATTGTCGGAACGGGCTGAAGGTGTTCGTGGCAGGAGTGAGTCCACGCCTCGAAAGGCGTTCCGCAACGAAGGAGAATGATCCCTATGCAGTACCTGATTTCCGTGATCGACGACAGTACCGACCTCGCTGCCTCGGACGAGATGAGTGACATCGACGCCTTCAACGAACGGCTTCGGGAGGACGGGCACTGGGTCTTCGCGGGCGGCCTCGGTCCGCCGGCCACGGCCACGGTCATCGACGGCCGGGGCACGGAAGCGATGCTGACCGATGGCCCGTTCGCAGAGACGAAGGAGTGGCTCTCCGGCTTCTGGATCATCGAGGCGAATGACCTCGACGTGGCGCTGGACCTGGCCGCGGCAGGGTCGAAGGCATGCAACCGCCGGGTGGAGGTTCGGCCGTTCCTGTGAGCCCGGTCAACGTCGCGGAGGCGATCACCCTGGCGCACCACGAAGA
>JAVEDQ010000364.1 GCA_030840885.1 Frankiaceae bacterium | reverse complement strand
CACCGGCGACGCCGTTGAACAACACCGCCTTGCCGCTCGGGTCGTTCGTGACGCCACCGGAGAGCCCTGGCGCTGCACCGTTGTTCAAGGTGCCGGATTGGGTGCCCGAGTAGTCGAACGCCGTCGTGCCGGGGGTGGGCTCGTTGAAGCGCCAGTACGGCGAGGCCCCGTCCACCTTCACCGTGCGGGCGTAGGCAGGCTCGGTTCCCACCGTCACCGAGAACGTGTCCGAGGCGGCCTGGTTGCCGTTCGGGTCGGTCGCGTAGAGCCGGTAGGTGTGCGTCGAGCCCGGCGCCTGCCCGGTGTCGGTGAAGGTCATGTCCGGCCGGACGAACGGGCTGGACGACACCGTCGTCGAGTAGATCGGGGCTGCCGTGTTGCCGTCCCGCACGAGGCGGTAGGCCAGCGAGGCGTTGTCCCGGTCGTAGTTCGCCTGCCAGTTGAGGCGGACCTGGCCGGAAGCGGGCTGCGAGACCTGCGGCACGAAGCGTGCCCCGGTCATCACCGGCCCAGCCTTGGGGGCCTGCGTCGACGGAAGCGCCATGCGGACCAGGCCCTGCTGCGGGGAGCCGTTCACCGTGGGGAACTCCCCGCCGAGCACGACGTAGCGCCCGTTGCCGGCGACGCTCCAAGCGCCCTGGTTCTGCCCCGTGAACGTGCCGGCGCTGATCTCGGGGTACCAGTGCAACATCTGCGGTGCGGCGGTGCCGGCCCAGTTCTTGTAGTTGGTGTACGGCGTCGCGGTCAGCGTTCCGCGGGCGTTGCTGGTGAACGCCAGACCCCGCTGGAAGGTCCACGGGTCGGTCTGCTTGAACCCGCCGGGCACCGTGTCGCAGGAGTGCGAGTGGCCGACGACGTAGACCGCACCGCCGGAGGAGTAGTTCGAATAGGTGTCGCCGTGGCAGTCCTCGACCCACCGGATCGCGCCGCCGTTCGGTTCGGTGGCGAAGGTGCCTTCGAGGTTGCCGGTGCCCCCGAAGACGTAGCCGGTGCCGTAGACGTTCGTGCCGTCGGTCGTCAGGCTCAGGATCGCCGCGTGGGCCCCGTAGTTGCGGATCGAGGCGTTGGCCGCATAGGGAAGCGTCGCGCCGGTACTCGCATTCAAGGCCCCGAGGCCATAGGCGGCAGTGGCGTTGAGGTTGAGGAAGCTGCCACCGACCACGAGCCGGGAGCCGTCGGGGACCATCACCATGGCGTTCACCGCGTTGTCGGCGCTGGGCGCCCAGCCGAGCAGGCCGCCGTCAGATGCGCGGAACGCCGCCAGCTTCTTCCGGGCCACGCCGTTGGCAGTGCTGAAGCTGCCGCCGAGGTAGACCGTGGACGCCGTCGCGACGATCGACTTGACCGTGTAGTCGAGGGTCGGCTTGAACGTCGAGAGCAGAGCACCGGTGGCGGTGTCGTAGGCGGCGGCCCGGTAGCGCGCCTGGCCGTTGGCGACCGTGAAGTCACCCCCGACGTAGAGGACGCGGCCGTCCGGCGAGGCCGTGACGGTGAGGACCTGACCGTTGAGATCGGGGGCGAAGCTCGTGACGAGCGCCCCGGTGGTGACGTCGTAGGCCAGCAGGTTGTTGCGGACGACGGTGCTGACGCCGGGCGCCGCGCCCGGCGGGCGGGCGCGCGTGAACTTGCCGCCGGCGTAGACGATGTTGCCGATCACCTTCTGTGACCAGACGACTCCGTCGACCTGCGTCGTCGGCAGCACCTCGGCGCCGGCGGTCACGGGTAGCCCGGCGGCCGGCGCGGTGTCCGCGAGGGCAGGAGCTGTGCCTCCCGCTACCGCGAACCCACTGACCAGAACCGTGGCCAGCACGGCGGCCCCCCACCGGGACCGCGTCGTCGTCTTCCGTGACATATTTCGTTGTCCCCCCACGCGGCACACCCGAGTGCCACACCGAGAGCGTAACGATGTGTCGCCGAGCGCGGTACGGGTTGTGGTCAATGCGTCAGGCGACGCTCGCGTCGCCGTCGTCGAGCTGCTGCACGGGTTGGGGAAAGGGGAGGGGCGCCTGCCGGGGCACCGCTTCGTCGTTGACCCGCATCGCGGTACGCAGCGCCGGACGCAGCTCTTGGCGTCCGCGGCGCCACCCGTCGGCAAGGCGTTTCGCCAACTCTTCGTAGCGGTCGGACACGTCGTCCCAGCTGTAGGCAGCGGCACGATCCCGGCAGGCGTTGCGGACGCGCGCGTTCAGCAACGGGTCCCGCTCGGCCGCGACGAGCAGTGTCCGCAGCTCGGCCACAGTGTCGAACAGCAGGCCGGCACCGCCGAGGACCTCGGCGTTGAAGGTGTTGCCGGTGGCGAGCACGCAGGACCCCGCGCCGAGCGCGCGGAGCAGCGACGGGTTCGTCCCGCCGACGGTGTGGCCGTGCACGTAGGTACGCGAGCCGGCGTAGAGCGTGTCGAGCAGGTCCTGGTCGTAGATCGGTCCGAGCTGTCGGATGCGGTCGTCGGAGGAGATCCGGGTCGCGAGATCACGCTGGTACTCGGTCTCGTAGGCGGTCCCGCCGACGATGACGAGCGGGAGCCGGCATGCGCTGCTCTGGTAGCCGGCCACGATGAGGTCGACGTTGTTCTCCGGCTCGGTCCGGGCCACGACCAGGTGGTAGCCGTCGCTCTCGAGACCGAGCTCGGCGAGCCGGGCCCGGCTCGGTGAGCCCAGCAGGGGCGCCCCGTAGGCGATCTGCTCGGTCTCGACGCCGAACTTCTGCTGGTAGTACTCCGCGATACCGACCGCGTCGGCGATGAGGGCGTCGGCCCAGGCGACGGCCAGGCCCTCGGCGCCGAGGTAGTACCGCCGGCCGATGCCGCTCCACTTGCCGCGACGCCACTCCAGGCCGTCGACGTGCACCGCGACCGGGATGCCGGCGCGGTGCAGCATCGGCAGCACGGGGCTGTTGGCCGCGTTGAACAGGAAGACCATGTCGGGCCGCGACGCCGGGTCCCGCTTGGCCTCGCGCACGATGCGCGTGGCACTGGCCACCGAGTGCGAGAGCGTCTCGGCGGCCCGGAACCGCAGAGCGGGCAGCTCGACACGCCGCATCCCAAGGTACTCGGGGTCGCCCGGCTGCCGGCAGAAGACAGTGACCTCGTGGCCCCGGTCGACGAGCCGACGGCCGATCTCCTCCACCGCCGTCTCGAAGCCGCCATAGCGCGCGGGAACGCCACGTGTGCCCATCATCGTGAGCCGCACAGGGCCTCCGTTACCGCGATCGGGCAGGGTCGTTGACCCCTCGGACGATCGGGCCCGGGGGCCTGACCGTTGGACTAGCTAGAGTTCGGTGTCCGCACCACCACGTCCGAGTGGCGTTCAGAACCTTACGATCTTGCCCGCCCGGGCTACGTGCAAGCCATTCGGTCAATCCTTACACTTCGTGCCTAATTGTCCGGGGGCACTCGAGAATGACGCGTCAGATGCGAAGAAACCCTCCGGTATCATCCCGACCCGACGGAAGCGACGGCAGCCACGACTGGCTGCTCGCGCACCCCTTCGACGACCTCTACGGCTCGGACCGCATGTTCCTGCAGTCTGTCGCGGTGCTGGGGCCTTCTCGTGACGAGCACGCGGTTGGTGACGGAGGTCTCGCCTCGACGCGGTCGGACTCGGTCCGCATCACGGCGGCGCTGCCCGATGACGGCGCGCTCGCCGCCGAGGTTCGCCGCCTCGGCGTTCCGGTCGTCACCGCAGGCGGGCCGGTGCTGCGCCGGGCGATGCTGACCCCGGGGGGCCTGGCGCGGCTGACCGCGCACGCGGCACCCGCGGTCACGCGCCTCGCCCGCCTGCTCCGGACGCTCGGCCGACCGGCGCTCTACGTCAACACCGTGGCCTCACCGTTCTGGCTGCCGGCGGCACGGCTCGCCCGGGTGCCCGCGGTGGTGCACGTGCACGAGGCCGAGCAGCAGCTCCCCACCGCAGTACGGCGCGCCCTGACCGCGCCGCTGCTGCTGGCCGACGCGGTGGTCACGAACAGCAATGCGGCGCGCGACGTCCTGCTCGCCGACCTGCCCTCGCTGGCCTCCCGGACGACCGTCGTCTACAACGGCGTCCCGGGCGGTCCGCCCACGCCGCTCCGGGAGCAGGTCGACGGGCCGCTCCGAGTGGTCTTCGTCGGGCGACTCAGCCCCCGCAAGGCCCCGCATCTCGCGATCGAGGCCATCGCCGCCCTGCGCCGCCAGGGCCGCAACGTCCGCCTCGACCTGGTCGGCGACGTCTTCACCGGCTACGAGTGGTACCGCGACCAGATCGACCGGCTCATCGCGGACGAGAAGCTCGAGGACGCCGTCACGCTGCACGGATTCCGCTCCGATGTGCCCGCCTTCCTCCAGCGAGCCGACGTCTGCGTCGTGCCGAGCGAGCAGGAGCCGTTCGGCAACGTCGCGGTCGAGGCGATGCTGGCCGGACGGCCGGTCGTCGTCTCGGCGGTGCAGGGGCTGGCCGAGATCGTGGACGACGGCCGGAACGGGTGGTCGGTACCGCCCGGCGACGTCGGGGCCCTGGCCGGCGCGCTCGCCCGGGTCCACGACCAGTGGCCGAGGGCGCGGTCGGTCGCGGCAGCCGGTGCCGCCGACGCGCGCGACCGCTTCTCCGTCGAGCGCTACGCCATCGACCTGCGCGAAGTCCTCACCTCGGTGACCGACGGCCGCGCCGGCCACGCGGTCCGATGAGCCCGCCCGGCACAAGGCAGTCGACCGGAACGTCGGCGTTCTCGCCTCCGGCGTCGTCGGCGGGGTTGGCGTCGGCGTCGGCGTCGGCGTCGGCGTCGACGGGGACCATCAGCGACGCACTGCACCGCCTCCGCAGCGCGCAGAAGAAGACTCCCGGAGCCCCTGGCTACTCCCGCTACGTGAACCGGCCGATCGGCCGCTACCTCGCGGCAATGGCCTACCGCCTCGGCCTCGGTCCCAACCAGGTGACCGGCCTCAGCGGCGCCTTCAGCTTCGTCGGCATCGCCCTGATCGCCCTGGTTCGGCCGGCCTGGTGGTCGGCGGCCGCTGTCTGCGGCTGCCTCGTCCTCGGCTACGCACTGGATTCAGCCGACGGTCAGCTGGCCCGGCTCCGCGGGGGCGGCAGCCGTGTCGGCGAGTGGTTCGACCACATGGTCGACGTCACGAAGATCAGCTGTCTGCACCTGGCGGTGCTGATCTCGGTCTACCGCTTCGACCGCGCGAGCGACGCCTACCTGCTGGTCCCGCTCGTCTACGCGGTGGCGGCCAACGTCTGGTTCTTCGGCATCATGCTGATGGACCAGCTGCGCCGCCGCGACGGCCGCCCACCGGCCGGCACGATCGCCGACGCCCGTCCGGGGTTGCGCGCCCTGCTCGTGCTGCCCACCGACTACGGCGTCGTCTGCCTGATGTTCGCGCTGCTGGCGACGCCCGCCTTCCGCGGCGTGTACGCCTTCTTCGCCGCCTTCAACGTGTGCTTCACCCTGGCGTCGGTGTACCGGTGGAACCGCGAGCTCCGGCGTGCGGACGTCGACGCGGCGACCCCGCCGTGACGATCGGCTACGTCCCCGGGGTATGGGACATGTTCCACATCGGCCACCTCAACATCCTGCGGCGGGCCGCCCAGCACTGCGACCAGCTCGTCGCGGGCGTGGTCAGCGACGACGTCGTCGAGCGGGTCAAGGGCCGTCCGCCCGTCATCCCCTTCGACGAGCGGTTCGAGATCGTCGCGAGCATCCGCCACGTCGACCGCGTGGTGCTCGACGCCCACGTCGACAAGTTCGACATGTGGCCGGACGTCGGCTACCACGTGCTGTTCAAGGGCGACGACTGGAGGAACACGGAAAAGGGCCTCCGCCTGGAGGCGCGGCTCGCGGAGGTCGGGGCCACCGTGCACTACTTCCCGTACACGACGCACACCTCGAGCACGATCCTGCGGGTCGCGCTGGAGAACCTGACCGAGCGCCCGGCCCTCGGCTGAGGGCGGACGGCGCCGGGTCCGGCTGGTCAGCGCAGCGCGAGTCCGGCGATCCGGTGGTGGCCGCTCGGCGTGCCGCGGACCACGGCGAAGCCGACCGAACCGATCGTGACGCTGCCCGTCACCGCCGGATGCTGCTGGACCTCTGCCCATGCGCGGGCCATGCCCTTGTCCCAGTAGCTGACGTCGTCGAAGACGAGCAGGCCGCCCGGGGCGGTCACCGGCTCCACCGCCGCGAAGTAGTTCAGGGTCGGTTGGTACTCGTGGTGGCCGTCGATGAAGGCGAGGTCGACGCCGCCCAGGGTCGCGAGCGCGCCCTCCAACGTGTCGTCGAACCAACCGGTGCGCACGTCGACCTGCGCGTCCAGACCGAGCTCGGCGAACAGTCGGGTGGCGAGCGCCGCGGAGCTCGCCTGGCCCTCCAGCGTGATGAGCCGGCCGCCGCTGCCCACGGTGTGCAGGCCTGCGGCGAGGTAGCTGCCGGAGATGCCCACGCTGGTGCCGAGCTCGAGGCATCGCTGCGGCGCGAGGCGGTGCACCAGGCGGAACAGCAACCGGCCCCAGTGCGGCGGCTTGCTCGTCACGCGGGTGACCTCGCCGAGCGTGCGCTGGACGTGGGACTCGTCGAGCAGGACGGGCGGATGCGCGTCCCGCGAGCGGGCGATGGTGGTCCGCCAGCGGTCGGGATCGGTGATCTCGACGACGACCGGCTCGGTGGACGCGCGCATCCGGCGGCGCTCGACCTCGATCCGCTCCGCCCACCGGCCCTCGTCGGGTGCCGCGGCCCGCAGCGCCGTGAGCAGGCTCCGCACGGTGGGATCGCTCGAAGTGATGCGCCGGGCCTGCTGGTCGGCGATCACGCGCTTCGCGGTCTGGCCGACCGGCGAGGCCAACAGGCGCGTCTTGACGGACACTCGCGGGCTCCTGCTCATGGAAGTGCTCGTGGACTAGCCAATCGTGCGGTAGCCCTGATTCTTACGGGATCTCCGGTTGTCGTGGCATCTGCGACGGAGGGCCGAGCCGGACGCGCCGGAACCCCGGCCGCACGAGGCGGCCGGGGTCCCGGTGTCAGGTGGTGCGGGCAGCTGCTCGGAGTGAGCGTCAGCCGCCGTTCTTGACGGCGACCGGGGTGTGGGTGTCGACCCAGGTGTTGCCCACGTAAGTGGCGCTGGTGTCCGAGCTCGCGATGATGGCGCAGCCCGCGAGGCGGGTGTTGTGGCCGAAGCGGTTGTTCGTCAGCGACAGGCCGCTCATGACGCCCCGCGGCTTGTTGGCCAGGTTGACCGAGCAGGCACCGCCGTCGATCCAGTTGTCGGTGACGGCGACATCGGTGGTCACCGCGTAGTCCTGCGTGACCTGGATGCCGGAGTTACGGCCGCCGAAGATCGTGTTGTGGACGATGCGGTGGTTGCTCCCGCCGAGGATCTGGACGCCGTCGTTGTGGGTCGGGGTGCAGGCCAGGTTCGGGTCGCACTGGTAGGTCACCAGGTCGTGCAGCCAGGAGTCCTGCACCCGCACGTTGTCGCCGTGGATCTTGACCGCGTCGACGGTGCCGTGGGCGTCGATGCGCTCTGCGGTGTAGTTGTTGCCCTTGATGGCGTCGATCCAGACCGACGGGTTCTCCGGGACCAGCTCGGTGTCGGTGACCACGAGGCCCGCGTAGCCGTAGTCGGTGATCAGGCCCATGTTGGTGGTCGCGACCCCGCCCCGGACGATCGAGCGCCGGATCGAGACGTTCGGGGCCTTGATGACCACGAAGCCGTGGATGTCCATGGCGTCGAGCACGGTGCCCGGAGTGGTGACCGTGATGTTGCCGTAGTGCTGCGTGAGGACCGTGCCGCTCGGCACGCCGGTGTTGGACGGGCCGGGCTGCTGCACCACCGGGACCGGCGGAGTGACCGGGGCAGGCACAGTGACCGGGGCCGGCGCCGTGACCGGGACCGGCGCCGTGACCGGGACCGGCGCAGTGACCGGGACCGCCGGGGTGGCCGGGGCAGGCGCGTCGGCCGGGGCAGGCGCGGTGGCGGGTGCGGCCACGGTGGCCGGTGTGCTGGCCGGGGTGGTCGATCCGGTGGCGGGCTTGACGAGCAGGCCGCTGATCGTCGGCTTGTCCCGGATGGCGGTGAACCCGAGGTTCAGGACGCCGTCGGCGACCTGGACGGTGAACACCTTGTCGTAGGCGTGGTTGGCCCCGGCGGCCTTGAAGACGTCGACTCCGCCGAAGGCGGCGCGCCCCTCGGCCGAGACGTTGAAGACACGGGCGCCGGCGGTCCTCCAGCGGTTCTCGTTGAACTTCAACGTCACGCTGTAGGTGCCGTTGGCGATCGGCCGGCTGAAGGCGGTGACGCCTTCCAGCGAGGTCCGGTAGAGCGCGTCGTCGGAGGTCCCGACGATGTTGGTCGTCGACGGCACGACCGGGCCGGCAGCGCCTCCCAGGAAACCCTGCCGCGCGGCCCAGGTACCCGACGGTGTGCTCACGGCGGCGGTGGCGGTGCCGATGCGCACTGGGGCGACGACGGCGTGGGCGGGCGTGCAGCCGGACAGGACGGCGACGGCGACGGTGCTGGCCAGCGCGGAGCCACCGAGGACGGAACGCCGGACGGTGCGGTACTTCGCGGGTTCGAGCATGCGGAATCACCAAGTCAGGAGTCGGGGCGAACGTCGTCGCCTGCGTCATCCGCTCCGGGCGGGATGCGGTGTGAATAAGGGATCGGGTGGTTACGCTCCGGCTTGACGCCGATTACGTTGAGTCACCCAAATGGCTCACGCGGCGGACGGCGCCCGCCGATCCCGCGAAGCGGCCCAGGTGAGGGGATGCGAGTTCTAAGCTGACGCAGAGAGACATGACAAATCCCCTACCCACCGCAACCGGCGGACGATCCCAACCGCGCCGTGTTCTGGCCCTGCTCGTCGCCCTCGCCGGGGTGCTCGTCGTCGCCGCGCTCGCGACCCAGCCGGGCCGGGAGCTGACGGGCGCGGGCGTCGGTCCCTCCACCACGCTCGCCCCCGACCCGGCGGCCCCGTACCCGACCACGCGGCCGGACGCGGGTGTCCGACCCGGCCCGGGCACCAGCGGCGTCCCGCCGGGCACAGCGCTACGGCGTCAGGACGGCGACCTCGTCATCACCGAACCCGGGACGGTGATCGACCGTGCCGATATCCATGGGTTCGTCGACGTGCGCGCGCCGGACGTCACCATCCGGCGCTCGATCATCCGAGGGGGTGTCGCCACCGGGAACATCGGACTGGTCACCGACGTCGATCCCGCGGCGACCAATCTGGTCGTGGAGGAGTCCCTGCTTGCCCCGGAGTTCCCCTCCGTCTGGATCGACGGGATCAAGGGGTGGAACTACACCCTGCGCCGCTCCGAGGTGACGCGCACGGTCGACGGCGCCAAGGTCTACGGCGACGACGCTGCGGTCACGGAGTCGTGGATCCACGACATGACCTACTACCTCTCGGACCCCAATCTCGGTGGGACGCCGACGCACAACGACGCCATCCAGGTCCTGTCCGGCTCGCACCTACGGTTCCTGCGCAACTCGTTGTACGGCGCCCACAACTCCGCCCTGCAGGTGACGCAGGACCACGGCCCGGTCGACGATCTGGTGTTCGCCGGCAACTGGGCCGACGGCGGCGGCTGCACGGTGAACATCACCAACAAGGGGCTGCCCTCCCTGGCGGGAGTCACCGTCCGGAACAACCGGTTCGGACGGTCGTCGCGCGTCGCGGGCTGCCCGGTCATCGCCAGCGCGACGACGACGTTGGTCGCCTTC
>JAVEDQ010000331.1 GCA_030840885.1 Frankiaceae bacterium | reverse complement strand
GAACCGGCGGAGTCCGAGGTCCTCGCGTCGGTAGTAGAGGACGGCGAGGGCCGGGTCGCCGTCGCGCCCGGCCCGGCCGACCTCCTGGTCGTAGGAGTCGAGCGAGTCGGCGACGTCGGCGTGCAGCACGAAGCGCACGTCGGCCTTGTCGATGCCCATTCCGAAAGCGGTCGTCGCGACGACGACGTCCACCTCGCCGGCCATGAAGCGGGCCTGGACCGCGTCCCGGTCTGGAGAACGCATGCCGGCGTGGTACGCCTCGCCGGCCAGGCCGTACTCGGCGACGCGGCCCGCGAGCTCTACGGCCCGCTTGCGGGTGGCGACGTAGACGATGCCGGGCTTGGACTCGCCCATCGCCCGCAGGACGACGGCTTCGTCCTTCGCGTCGTCGTCCTGGAAGTCGGCGACCTCGAGCCGCAGGTTCGGCCGGTCGAACCCCTGCACGACCTGGGCGGCGTCGCGCATCTGCAGCCGTTCGACGATCTCGTCGCGGATCGGCGGGCTCGCGGTGGCGGTCAGCGCCAGGACGGTCGGGCGTTCGAGCTCCTCGACGACCGCGCCCAGCCGGAGGTAGTCGGGGCGGAAGTCGTGCCCCCAGGAGGCGATGCAGTGCGCCTCGTCGACGACGAACAGCGACGGCTTCACGTCGCGCAGCGCCGAGATGGTCTCCGGCTTGGACAGCTGCTCCGGGGCCAGGAACAGGAACTCGGCGTCCCCGCTGCGCAGCGCGTCGAAGGCGGCGGCGGACGCCTTGGCACCGACCGCCGAGTTCGCCGCGACCGCCTGGCTGCCCGAGCCTCCCCCGAGTCGCTTGGTCAGTGCGGCGACCTGGTCGCGCTGCAGGGCGATGAGCGGTGAGACGACGACGGTCGGGCCCTCGATGAGCAGCGAGGTGATCTGGTAGATCGCGGACTTGCCACCGCCGGTGGGGAGCACCGCCAGCGTGTCCTGACCAGTCAGGACCGAGCGCATCGCGTCGAGCTGACCTGGCCGGAGGGCTTCGAAGCCGAAGCTCGCACGCGCCGTCGTGCGGAGCAGGTCGTCGAGTTCGGACCCGTTGGACCGGCTGTTGAGGTGTGTGGTGGCAGGAGAAGCGGCAGGGGCAGTCGTCGTGGTCAGGGCAACACCTTCCGTACAGGTGCGACGGTCCCCGCGGCGGGGACGGACGCCGGGTCAGGGACGTCGACCGCTCCCTGACGAAGACCGGAGAGCGGTCGTCGTCAGGCGTCGGACGCGGCCCTCATACCCGGCTCATTCCGGCCCGAACGGGAGCTACCTCAGGTGATCTCGAGGCCGGAGTCGCGCAGCACCTGTTCGAACTCCGAGCCCCCCGTCTCGGGAAGCGACGTGAACGAGACGTGCTCCTCGGTCACCTCCTCGACGGCCGCGACCAAGGCGGCGAGGGCAGGTTCCGGGTCGGCGCCGGGCTCGCAGAGCACGCCGACGACCGGCCAGGTGCGGCCGCCCGGTTCGTCGATCTGCACCAGCAGCAAGGTGACCCGCTGGACGGTCGGGTGCTGGGCGGCGACGCCCCGCAGCACCGCGATGACCTCCGCCGGCGGCTCGATCGGGGTCCCGGCCCGGAAGCGGGTGGCGGGACCGAGGTCGAAAGCCTCCTCGACCGGCGCGCCCTCGACGAGCAGCTTCAGCCGCTCGATGACGGCCTCCGGCAGGAGCACCCCGCCCTCGCTGGACGCGTCGAGCGCCAACCCGGCCCGGTCCGGCCAGCCCTGCAGCAGATCGGCGAGCAGCGTCTCGTGCCAGGTCGGCCGGTCGCCCTGGGGGAACCAGTCGAGCATCCGCTGCTCGGAGGTGAACGCGACGACGTAGCTCGTGCCCTCGTTCTCGATCAACGGCAGCGGCAGTTCGGACCCGGGCTCGAGGGTCTGCCGTCCCGGCTGCTCGCGGGCCAGCTGAGCTGGCAGCGGCACGAAGACCATCGCCCGGGCGAGGGTGCGCAGCAGCAGCGAGCCGTCGCCGGACTCGCGCGCCACCACGAGCGTCTCGGCCAGCTCGTCGGCGCGGGCGACCCCTTCGGGTGCGCCGTCGGCGCTCGGAGCCTGGTCGGCAGCGCTGTGACTGCCGTCGTCGGGGCCGGGGCTCCCGTCGGGGTCGGCCCCGTGCTGCGGGTCCCGGCTGTCGGTCCCGACCGGCTGGTCGTCGTCCATCGTCACGACTCTCCCTCGTCCAGCACCTGCCGCGGCGTCGGTGCGTGTGCCGTAAGCCTGCCAGGTGCAGAACTACTCAGAAGGGGCAGGGCAGCTCCGTGTCCTTCCTGGCCTGCCCCTCAGGAGCCCGCCGATGACGCGACACCCCGGGTTCCGAGCTGCTCCGGCAGCGGTGAGCCATCCCTCGGCCGAGAGCGGTGGCCCTGCCGTCGACTGGGCGGCGCTGCGGCGCGTGCTGGTCGTGCGGCTGGACAACCTCGGCGACGTCGTCCTGACCGGTCCGATGATCCGGGCGGTCCGGGCGGTGCTCGCGCCCGACGCCACGCTCGACGTCCTGGTGAGCCCCGGCGGTGCTGCCGTCGCCCCGCTGCTGCCCGGCGTCGACGGGGTCCTGCCGGTGCGGGCGGTGTGGCAGGACGCGTCGGCGGCGATGCCGCAGGACCCCGCGCGGGAGCTCGAGCTCGTCGAGCGGATGCGTGGCTACGACGCGGTGATCATCTCCACCTCGTTCTCGCAGAGCCCGTGGCCGGCCGCCTACGCCGCCTACCTGGCCGGTGTCGGCGTGCGTGTCGGCCAGTCCCGCGAGTTCGGTGGCAGCCTGCTCACCCACTGGGTGCTGCCGGCCGCCGACGACGAGCAGGCCCACCAGGTCGACCGGTCGCTCCGCATGGTCGCCGCCGCCGGCGTCCCGTCGGCCGGGGCCGGGCTCGAGCTGCGTCCGCCCGATCCGTCGGTGTCACAGCCGTCCCGGCTGACCGGCGACTACGTGCTGCTGGCCCCCGGGGCCTCCGCGCCCTCGCGCCGCTACGGCGACTTCACCGCGGTCACCCGGGCCTTGCGCAGAGCCGGCCTGCGGGTCTACGTCGTCGGGACCGACGGCGAGCGTGCGCTCGTCGAGCAGGTCAGCGGAGGTGTCGACGGGTTGATCGGCGAGCTCGACGTCCCGGCGCTCGCCGCCGTGGTCGCCGGGGCGCAGCTGGTGGTCACCAACAACTCGGGCTGCCTGCACCTGGCTGACGCCCTGGGCACCCCGTCGGTCGTGCTGTTCGCCGGCACCGAGCACCTCGCGCAGTACGCCCCCCGCGCCGGGCACGCCACCGTGCTCTCCCGTCCCGTGACCTGCAGCCCCTGCCGCGCCTTCACCTGCCCCTACCAGCAGGAATGTCTCGACGTGCCGGCATCGCAGGTGGTCGGCGCGGTGCTGGCGCGGTTGGGCCGCGCCGCTCTGCCAACCGATAAGGGCGTCGCCGCATGAAGGTTCTGACCTGGCACGTCCACGGCTCCTACCTCTGGTACCTCTCGCACGTCGACGTCGACTGGTACCTCCCGGTCCGGGCAGGCCGGCCCGAGGGCTACGGCGGCCGTGGCGGCAACTTCGCCTGGCCCGACAACGTGCACGAGATCGACGCCGACGCCGTCGCCGAGGCCGACGTCGATCTGGTGCTCACGCAGTCCCGTCGCAACTGGGAGACCGACCGGCACGACCTGCTCTCCGCCGCGCAGCTGCGGGACCTGCCGCGCGTCCACCTCGAGCACGACCCGCCGCAGCAGTGGCCGAACGACGCGGCCCACCCGGTGGATGACCCCGGGACGACGCTGGTGCACGTCACGCCGTTCAACGCGCTGATGTGGGACAGCGGCCGGACGCCCACCGTGACGATCGACCACGGCGTCGTCGTCCCGCACGGCCTCACCTGGACCGGCGAGACCGAGCGCGGCATCTCTGTCGTGAACAACCTCGGCCGCCGGGGCCGGCGCCTCGGCCCGGACGTGTTCCGACGTATCGCCGCCGAGGTGCCGCTCGACCTTGCCGGGATGAACAGCGACGAGTTCGCCGAGGGCATCGGTGACATCGGGCTGGCCGACCTGCACCGGCGGCTCGGCGTCTACCGCTTCTTGCTGAATCCGATCCGCTACACCTCCCTCGGGCTCGCGGTGTGCGAGGCGATGGCCCTCGGGCTGCCGATCCTGGGGCTGGCCACTACCGAGATGGCCGTCGCCGTGCAGAACGGCGTCAGCGGCTACGTCGAGACCGACCCCGCCCGCCTGGTCGAGCACGCCCGGCGGCTGCTGCGCGACCCGGCCGAGGCCGCGGAGCTCTCCGCCGGCGCCAAGGCCCGCGCGGCCGAACGCTTCGGCATCGACCGCTTCGCGTCGCAGTGGCGGGAGCTGCTCGGCGAGGTCGCCGCCAAGGGCGCTCCGACGGGAGCGGGCCCATGACCCCGGTCCAATCCTCGATGAACCCCTTCGACGTCGTCGAGCGGCTCAGCGAACTGTCGGTCCTCGTCCTCGGCGAACCCATCCTCGACGGCTGGCTCTCCGGCAGCTCACTGCGGCTGTCGCGGGAAGCACCCGTCCAGGTCGTCGACATCGACGACACCCAGCTGCTGCCCGGCGGTGCCGCCAACACCGCCGTCAACCTGGCCTCGCTCGGCGCCGAGGTGCGGCTGCTCGGGGCGGTCGGCGACGACGCCGACGGGGCGCTGCTGCTGGCCGCTCTGCGGGACCGCCGGATCCGCAACGACGACCTGCTCGTCGTCCCCGGCCGTCGCACACTCGCCAAGCGCCGCGTGCTCGCGGGGGAGCAGATGCTGCTCCGCTACGACGAGGGCGACGCCGGCGCACTGCCCGCCGCCGCCGAGCAGGAGTTCCTGGACCGGCTGGCCCGCATCTACCCGCTCGTCGACGTCGTCGTGGTCAGTGACTACGACTGCGGGCTGCTCGGCCCCCGCGTGCGGTCCGCGGTGGCGCGCCTGCAGCGACAGTGCCCGGCGGTCCTCGTCGTCGACGCCCGCGACCCGGGACGCTGGCGCGAGGTGGGAGCGGTTGCGGTCAAGCCGAACGCAGGTGAGGTCGCGCGGCTGCTCGGTCGGGCCCTGCCGACCGACGGACGTGTCGAGACCGTCGAGGCCGCGGCCGCGGAACTGCTCGAACGCAGCGGTGCCGAGCTCGTCGCCGCGACGCTCGACGTGGACGGCGGGGTGCTGCTGGAACGGGGCCGTCCCGCCTACCGGCTGTGGGCGCGCCCGACGGCTGCGTCGCAGGCGGCCGGAGCCGGCGACTCGTTCACGGCGGCGCTCGCACTCGCGCTCGGCGCCGGTGCCGACGCCGTGGTCGCCGGCGAGATCGCGACCGCCGCGGCCGGGGTGGTCTGCGGCCGCGCCGCCACCGTCGCCGGCTCGGCGGACGAGCTGCGCGCCGCCCTGCTGCAGGGTGCGGCCGGCGGCGACGTCGTGCTCGACCTGAACCGGCTGGGCGCCGTCGTCCGGGCCCACCGGCTCCGCGGCCGTCGGGTCATCGTCACCAACGGCGTCTTCGACGTGCTGCACCGCGGGCACGTCACCTACCTGAACCAGGCGAAGGCGCTCGGCGACGTCCTCGTCGTGGGGTTGAACAGCGACGACTCGGTGCGGCGGCTCAAGGGGTCGGACCGGCCGCTCAACCCCTCCGAGGACCGTGCCGCCGTGCTCTCCGGCCTGTCCTGCGTCGACCACGTGGTGGTCTTCGAGGGCGACACCAGCGTCGACGTCCTCGACGTCGTCCGGCCCGACGTCTACGTCAAGGGCGGCGACTACACCGCGGAGATGCTCCCCGAGGCCCCGCACGTCGAGTCCATCGGCGGAGAGATCGTGATTCTGCCGTACCTCGAGGACCGTTCGACGACCGGTCTCGTCCGTCGCATCCGTGGTGGCGGCACCGTCGACACGCACTCGTGAGCGAGCCCCTGAGCCAGCCCTTGAGCCAGCCCTTGAGCCAGCCCTTGAGCGGTGCCGACGTCGAGGTGCTCATCCCCGCCTTCGACCGGGAGGGCGC
>JAVEDQ010000322.1 GCA_030840885.1 Frankiaceae bacterium | reverse complement strand
AGCTGAAGACGCGCGGCCACGCCTCGTTCGTCATCCCGCCGAACACCCCGGGTCTCTCGCAGGGCCAGAAGTTCCAGAAGCACGGCATCCGCGCGTCGCACACCGCCGAGGTCGTCCTCGACAACGTGCGCATCCCGGGCTCGTGCCTGCTCGGGGGCAAGGAGAAGCTCGACGAGCGGCTCGCCCGCGCCCGTGAGGGCACGCGCAGCGGCAAGGGCAACGCCTCCATGGCGACCTTCGAGGCCTCGCGCCCGTCGGTCGGCGCGCAGGCCGTGGGCATCGCCCGCGCCGCCTACGACTACTCGCTCGAGTACGCCAAGCAGCGCGTCCAGTTCGGCAAGCCGATCATCGAGAACCAGGCCGTCGCCTTCATGCTCGCCGACATGAAGACCCAGGTCGACGCCAGCCGCCTGCTGGTGCACCGCGCCGCGTGGATGGCCCGCAACCAGAAGCCGTTCACCGCTGCCGAGGGTTCGCAGTCGAAGCTCTACGCCGGTGAGACCGCGGTGCGGGTGACCGAGCAGGCGATGCAGATCCTCGGCGGCAACGGCTACACCCGGGAGTACCCGGTGGAGCGCATGGCCCGCGACGCGAAGATCTACACGATCTTCGAGGGCACCAGCGAGATCCAGCGGCTGGTCATCGCGCGCACGATCTCGGGCGCGTCCATCCGCTGACGCAGGAGTCCGGGTCACGCCCGGAGGCAGACTCAGCGGCGTCGCCGGGATCGGGGGGTTCCGGCAACGCCGCTGTCTGCTGTCCGGGGTCAGCCGTGCGGTATCGGGTGGTAGGTGAGCTCTTGCGTGTGGCCGTCGAGCGTCCGGCTCTCGATCAGTTCGAGGTCGAAATCGGCGGCGCCCGCGAAGATCGGGTCCACCCCGGTGCGGCCGGTGAGAACCGGAAAGATGGTCACCTGGACGCGGTCGACCAGCCCGGCGGCCATCAGCGATCGGTTCATCGCGAGACTTCCGTGCGAGCGCAGCGGCACGTCAGACTCCTGTTTCAGTCGGGCGACGACGTCGACGGCGTCCCCGCTCAGCAGCGTCGCGTCCGGCCAATCCATCGGTCCCTGGAGGGTCGTCGACACAACCGTCGTCGGCAGGTTCCGCATCGCGCTGTTCACCGGGTCGAGCCCCGGCTCTGCGGCGGCGAGCGGGCTCAGCATCTCGACGAACTGCCGAAATGTGTTGGCTCCGAGGACCATGCGCTGCGGTTCGCCGTGCAGGGCGAGCCGACGATCGAGGAACTCGGGGCCGGCCTTGCCCCAGTAGCCGCCCCAGTCACCGTCGCTGTTGTAGGAGCCGTAGCCGTCGAGAGTGCAGAAGACGTCGAAGCTGTAGGTGGCGGTCATTTCGTCCTCCTCGTGGGCATTCACTGCGATATCTGGGTGGACGGGCGGGCGGTTCCGGATTAATCGGCAGCGGAGGTCCCGCTCGCTCGCCGACGGCTGCGGGGCCGCGCACCGCCTACCCTCGACCTGGTGTCTCGCCGGAACCGTCGCCCCGGACCAGCGGCGCTGGGACTGGTAGCCGGGGTAGCCCTCGACGCCGCGCTCGGTGACCCGCAGCGCCACCATCCGGTAGCCGCGTTCGGATCGACGGCCCTCGCGCTCGAGCGTCGGCTCTACCGCCCGGCCCGGCACGCTGGAGCGGTGCACCTCCTGACCTGTCTCGCGCTGGTCGGTGTGCCCGCGGTCGCCATCGACCGGCGTGTGCACTCCCCGACGGGGCGCGTCCTCGCAACAGCCCTGGCGGTGTGGGCGGTGCTGGGCGGCCGGTCACTGGCCCGCGCGGCATCCGAGGTCGGTTCAGCCGTCGATTCCGACGATCTCGCTGCCGCCCGCGTCGGGCTGCCGAGCCTCTGCGGTCGCGAACCGTCCTTCCTCGACGCCGACGGGCTCGTCCGCGCCGCCGTCGAGTCCGTCGCCGAGAACACCTCCGACGCCGTCGTCGCGCCGCTGGTCTGGGGTGCGGTGGCGGGCGTGCCCGGCCTCCTGCTCTACCGGGCCGTCAACACCCTGGATGCGATGGTCGGGCACCGAAGCGAGCGTTACACCGACTTCGGCATGCCGGCGGCCCGCCTCGACGACGTCGTCAACTGGGTGCCCGCCCGGCTCGCGGCCGGGCTCGCTGTGCTGTTCGCCCCGCTGGTCGGCGGACGATCCGCCGACGCCGTGCGGGCCTGGCGCCGCGACGCCGCGGCCCATCCGAGCCCGAACGCGGGCCGGGTGGAGGCGGCGTTCGCCGGCGCCCTCGGGGTGCAGCTCGGCGGACCGGTGATCTATCCCTATGGTGCCGAGAACCGCCCGCTGCTCGGCGACGGACGGCCCGTGGCCGCGGGTGACGTGGCCCGCGCGGTCCAGCTCAGCCAGCTGGTCGGTGTGGCGTCGGCGGTGCTGTGCGCGGCCGCGGTGCTCGGCGTCCCTGCGTGGCGAGGGGCCGCCCGGTGAAGCCGACCTCCGAGACGGCGGCGCCGGCGCTGCTCGTCGCGGGAACGACCTCGGATGCGGGCAAGAGTGTGCTCACCGCCGGGCTGTGCCGTGCTTTCGCACGCCGCGGGCTGCGGGTCGCGCCGTTCAAGGCGCAGAACATGTCGCTGAACTCCTTCGTCACGCTCGACGGCGGCGAGATCGGCCGGGCGCAGGCGATGCAGGC